>CANRHK010000015.1 GCA_947630395.1 uncultured Oscillospiraceae bacterium | reverse complement strand
GGGCCGGCATAGGCCATGGTGTACTTCTCGCTGAGGCGCTTCATCATGTAGTTGGCGTTCAGCACCGCGTTCTTGGCGGCGTCGGGAATGCCCTCCTTGCCCAGGGTCAGGATGTAGGTCAGGGCCCGGACCACCACGGAGAAGTTGCCGTAGAAGTTCTTCACCCGGCCGATGGAGTGCTCCGGCTGCGCAAAGCGGTAGAGGCCGCACTCGGGGCATTTCTCCACCACGGGACCCGGCAGGAACTCCTTCAGCAGGGCCTTGCAGCCCACCGCGCCCGCGCCGGGGCCGCCGCCGCCGTGGGGCGTGGAGAAGGTCTTGTGCAGGTTCAGGTGGATGACGTCGAAGCCCATGTCGCCGGGGCGCACCACGCCCATGACGGCGTTCAGGTTGGCGCCGTCGTAGTAGCACAGGCCGCCGGCCTCGTGAACAATCCTGGTGATCTCCAGGATGTTCTTGTCAAAGATGCCCACGGTGTTGGGGTTGGTGAGCATCAGTCCGGCGGTGTCGGGACCCACGGCGGCCCGCAGGGCCTCCACGTCCACGCAGCCGTCGGCGCTGGAGGGGATGTTCACCACGGTGTACCCGGCCATCACGGCGGAGGCGGGGTTGGTGCCGTGGGCGGAGTCGGGGACGATGATCTTCTTCCGGGCGGCGTCGCCCCGGTGGGTGTGGTAGGCCTTGATGAGCAGCAGGCCGGTGAACTCACCATGGGCGCCGGCGGCGGGCTGGAAGGTCATGCCGTCCATGCCGGTGATCTCGCACAGCAGCTTCTCAGACTCCGCCAGCACCTCCATGCAGCCCTGGACGGTCTCCACGGGCTGGAGGGGGTGGATCTGGGTGAAGCCCGGCAACGCGGCCATGTCCTCGTTGATCTTGGGGTTGTACTTCATGGTGCAGGAGCCCAGGGGGTAGAACCCGTCGTTGACGCCGTGGACCCGCTTGGCGAGAGCCGTGTAGTGGCGGGTCAGCTCGGTCTCCGACACGTGGGGCAGCCTGAGGGCGGCTTTCCGCTTGCGGGAGAGCTCCACCTCTGGCACGTCGCAGGCGGGCATCAGGGTCAGGTGCTGACCGGGAGCGCCCTTCTCAAAAATCAGCTTCATCTCAGCACACCTCCTTGATGATGGCCACGGCTCTGTCGATCTCTTCCCTGCCGACCAGCTCGGTGCAGCACCAGAGGATGCCGCCCTCCACGGGCAGGCCGCCCAGAATGCCATTGTCGTCCAGGGCTTTCAGTACGGCCTCCGGCTTGTCGCAGGCGGAGACGAACTCGTGGAAATACTCGCCGCTGTGGACGCGGGGCATGCCGATCTTGGCCAGCTCGTCCGCCAGATAGTGGGCCTTGGACATGGAGAGCGAAGCTGCCTGGGCCAGGCCGTCCGCGCCCATGGCGGTCATATACACCCCGGCGGCGAAGGCGCACAGGGCCTGGTTGGAACAGATGTTGGAGGATGCCTTCTCCCGGCGGATGTGCTGCTCACGGGCGGTGAGGGTCAGCACATAGCCCACGTTGCCGTCCACGTCGTGGGTCTGGCCCACAATGCGGCCGGGGAGCTTCCGGAACATGGCCTTGGTGGCGGCCATGAAGCCCAGGTACGGCCCGCCGAAAGCGATATCCAGGCCCAGGGGCTGGGCCTCGCCCACCGCCACGTCCGCCCCGCACTCGGCGGGGGTCTCCATAATGGCCAGGGCGATGGGGTTGCAGCTCATGATGTACTTGGCGCCGGCGGCGTGGGCGATCTCGCCGATGGCGCGGGCGTCCTCGATATTGCCGTAGTAGTTGGGCTGCTGGACGAACACACAGGCGGCGTCCGCTCCCAGGGCAGCCTTCAGGGCGTCCAGATCGGTGCGGCCGTCCTTGGCGGGGATGATCTCCAGAGGCATGCCGGAGCCGAAGCAGTAGGTCTGCATCACGCCGATGACGCTGGGGTCGGTGGTGGCGGAGACGTAGGCCTTGGCGCGCTTGCGGTCCTTGCACATGGCCAGGGCCTCGGCGGCGGCGGTGCCGCCGTCGTAGACAGAGGCGTTGGAGACATCCATGCCGGTGAGCTCGCAGATCATGGTCTGGTACTCGAAGATGGACTGGAGGATGCCCTGGCTGATCTCAGCCTGATAGGGGGTGTAGGCGGTAACCAGCTCCTCCCTGCTGATGACGCTCTTGACCACGGAGGGGATGAAGTGGCGGTATGCGCCGGCGCCCCGGAGGACCGTGTCGTAGACCCGGTTCTTGGCGGCCATGGCGGTGACCTTCTTGCGGACCTCCAGCTCACTGAGGCCGTGGGGCAGCTTCAAGCCGTCGCCCACCAGCATCTCCTGGGGCACGGCGGCAAAGAGATCCTCCACCTTCCCCACGCCCAGGGCGGAGAGCATGGCCTCCTGCTGGGCCTTGGTATTGGGGACATAGGTTCCCATAGTGCACTTCCTTTCCTTTAGAGTGTGCCCTGACGAGAGAGGGCCCGCGATCCCGGGCCCTCTCGTCTCAGCTGTCAGATGTTACTTCTGGACAAAAGCCTCGTAGTCGGCGGCGTCCATCAGGTCGCCAAAGGCGGTAATGTTCTCGATCTTGGCGATCCACGCCTCATAGGGCTCCTCGTTCAGCTTCTGGGGCTCGTCCTCCAGCTCGGTGTTGACCTCGGCCACCACGCCGGTGACAGGACTCATCACGTCGGAGACGGCCTTCACGGACTCCACGTCGCAGAAGGATTCCTCGGCGGTGACCTCGTCGCCCTCCTGGGGCAGGTTGATGAACACCAGGTCGCCCAGCTCGCTCTGGGCGAAGTCGGTGATGCCCACCAGGCCGGTGGTGTCGTCGATCATCTTCAGCCACTCATGGTCCTTGGTATACTTCAGTTCAGCGGGAAAGTTCATCGTATTGACCTCCTAAATATATTTTTGAATTGCAAAATGGATTCTTATGAAAGGTACTCAGATACCGGTCTTCTTTGCCAGCTCGTCCAGGGCGGAGACCACGTCGGCGTCGCTGAAGCAGTACTTCATCTCCGTGTATCCAGCGCGGAGGGCGGCCACGTCCTCCTTGACCTCCTTGCCCCGGAGGATGCAGTCGGCCATGATCTCGGCCAGCCTATCAAACTCCTTGGGCCCGAAGCCGAAGCGGGTCATTTCGTTGACGCCCATGCGCAGCGCGCCGGAGGCGGTGAAGCCCTCCTCCTCGGGGGTGGCCTGGTAGTTGCAGATGATGCTGTTGCGCTCCAGCCGCTCGGCCACCTCGGGGCCGGTGCCGTAGCCCACGGAGACAATCACCTGATGGGTCTCGGTGTAGTCGATGGCGGGGTCGCCGGCCACGTTCAGGCCCTGGGCCTTGAGGGCCTTGGCGAAGTGCTTGGCGTTGGCGATGACGGCCTTCTGGTACTCATCCTTGAACTGGTTCATCTCATAGGCGGCCATGAGCAGGCCCAGCTGGGTGCCCAGGTGGTGGTTGGACACGCTGCCCGGGAACACGCGGCTCTCCAGGGTCTCCCAGAGGCCGTACTTCAGCTCACCCTTCTTCCAGTTCATGCCCACCACGCCGCGCTGGGGGCCGAAGAAGGTCTTGTGGGTGGAGCCGGTGACAATCTCCGCGCCCTCCTGGAAAGGCTTCTGGAAGTAGTCGCCGATAAGGCCCAGCACGTGGGCCATGTCGTACATAATGGTGGTCTGGAGGCCCAGGTCATCCACGAATTCCCGGATGGCGGCCACGGGCTCCTTGTGAAGCACCATGCTCTTGCCGAAGATGATGAACTCGGGGCGGTACTGGTCGATGACCTTCTTGGTCTCCTCCACGTCGATCTTGTAGATGTTGTCCTTGCACACCGGGAAGTTCACCACCGCCTGCCGCTCGGTGACGGGGTCGATGGCGATGTAGTCGTGGAGGGCGCCCATGGGCTGGGCGGACAGGTGGCCGCCCTTGACGATGTGGTTATTGAGTACATAGCCCAGGCGCTTGGGGTCGTGCTTGCGGTCCAGGCGGTTTTTCCAGTCCATGAGGGCGGAGAACACGGCGGTATTGGACATCTGGCCGCTGATGGCCCGGGTCTCCACCTCGGAGCAGCCCAGGAACGCTTTCATCTCCTCCACCGCCAGCTGCTCCACCTCGTCGATGAACTTGGTGCCCTGGTAGTAGAACACGTCGGCGTCGTAGAAGCTCTTGATCTTCTTGTGCTCGGCGTAGCGGAAGGAGGGGTCGCTGGCGCACAGCAGCCGCACCGCGCGGGACGGGGTCATCTCGGAGGGGATCAGGTTGATAGCCCGCTCCTGCCGCCACTGGTGGTTGTCAATGGCCTTGGTGATGAGCTCCAGAGCCTTTGGCTTCCGGTCGCCGGAGGCGGCGGGGCCCTCCTCCTCGTCGGGGCGGTAGATGATGGGACGGGCGAAGGGCGGCGCGTCCACCCGCATGTGGTAGGGCACCACCACGGCCTTCAGCTTCCGGCCGCGGACATCGATAGCGACCTCGTCGTCCTCCAGCAGGTCGCTGTTCATGTAGGCCAGACCGATGGAGCGCTTGGCCACGTCATCCAGGATGACGGTCTGGAGGCCCACGCCCTCATGCTTGTAGTAGGGGACCATGGTGCCGCTGGTGACCCAGCCCACCTGCTCATCCCCCTTGTAGATGGGCATGCCGGCCCGCATGACGCCCCTGTCCAGCAGGGCGATGGGCTGGATGCGCTTGGGCAGCACGTCCAGATTGCTGAAATCCCGCTCCATAATCCGCTTGAAAGCGGCGTACTGGCGCTCCAAGGGCTTGCGGCCCACGTAGTCTCCCTTCTGGGGGGCGAAGCTGACCGCGAACTTGGCCAGGGACACGGCGAAGACGGGCATCTCGCTGCCGTCGGGGGCGGGGCCCATGTCGTGGCCGTACAGGGGCAGGCCGGCCTCCAGACGGAGGGTGTCACGGGCACCCAAGCCGGCGGGCTTGGCCCCCAGCTCAATGAGGCGGTTCCACAGCCAGGCGGCCTCCGCGCTCTCAATGTACACCTCGTAGCCGATGGGCTCGCCAGTGTAGCCGGTCTTGGCCACGCGGACGGTGCGGCCCTCGAATTTCAGGGTGTTCAGGGCGTTCTTCACCGGCTCGGTGAGGGCCTCGCCGCCGGAGAGAATTTGCAGCAGCTCCTTGGACTTGGGGCCCTGGACGGCGATGGCGGCCCAGTCGCCGGTGATGACGGTCATCTTGGCGTCGTAGGCCTTGATCTGCTCGTTGAGGTGGGCCAGGTCCTTGTCGGTGTTGGCGGCGTTGACCACCAGCAGGTAGCGCTCCTCCTCGAAGCGGTACAGGTAGGCGTCGTCTATCGCCCCGCCGTCCTCATTGGGGATGATGGCGTACTGGGCCTGGTTCAGGTCCAGGGCGTTGACGTTGCTGGACAGCACGTGCTGCAAGAAATCCACGGCCTGGGGGCCGTCCACCAGGATGCGGCCCATATGGGACACGTCAAAGAGGCTGCAAAAATGCCGGGTGTACAGGTGCTCGGCCACGATCTTGGTAGGGTACTCGATGGGCATCTCCCAGCCCCCGAAGTCCACCATGGTTGCCCCGGCGGCGACATGGATATCGTACAGCTGGGTCCGTTTCAGTTCACTCATGTTCAGTTTCTCCTCCTTCATCATTTTTAGTGCAGGCAAAGCCAGCATATCATATAAAAAAGGCGCAACAAGACTACTTGCTACGCCTCTGTTATCGAGCCTGAGAGTTTCCCGAGGGGGATTGCCCGTCCCCTTTGGTTGCCCCGCCGGCGCACCGCAGTGCTTTCCAGATTTCCGTCCTGATCCAGTCCCCGTTGCCTGAGAGAGTGTGGCATTGCTCCTTCGGCGCCGCCCGCGGGCGGTCTCTCCTGAATCAATCATCCGCCGCTATTCCATTTTCTCGCTGCTGTCTTACCCTATATTAGGATACCAGTCCAACAGGGCTGTGTCAAGTATAAATTTGTTTAAATCGGTCAATTTTGGCAGACTTTCCAATTTAAATTCATAAAAATTGGTCAAGTCGTATCTGCCTGTCCTCCTGCGGGGCGGGTTCCGCTGGGGCGCTCTCCGGCGCGGTCTCCGCTCCGCCGTCCAGCATAGCGGCGAATTCATCCTCCGTCAGCACCGGGATGTTCAGCTCGTTGGCCTTGCGCAGCTTCCTGCCGGCGTTCTCCCCCGCCACCACGTAGGTGGTCTTCTTGCTGACGGAGCCGCTGGCCTTGCCCCCCTGGGCCTCGATAAGGGCTGTAGCCTCGTCCCGGGTGAACCGGGACAGGGCACCGGTGAGCACAAAGGTCATACCCTTGAACCGCTCCCCTGTGGGCTGCTGGGCGGCCTCCATGGAGACACCTGCCTCCTTGAGGCGGCGGATCAGGTGTTGCGACTGGGGGCTCTCCACCCACTCCCGGATATAGGCGGCGGTGGTGGGGCCCACATCGCCGATGGCGGTCAGCTCCTCCAAATCCGCCTCCGCCAGGGCGTCAAAGCTCCCGAAGTGGGCGGCCAGGACCTTCCCGGCCTTCTCCCCCACCTGCCGGATGCCCAGGGCGTACAGCAGCCGCTCCAGCCCCCGGCCGCGGCTGTCATCGATGGCCCTCACAGCGTTCTGGGCGGACTTCTTCCCCATCCGCTCCAGGCCCTCCAGGTCCTGGACCGTGAGGAAGTACAGGTCAGCCGGGTTCTTCACCAGACCGGTGTCGATGAGTTGGCGCATCACCACCGGGCCCATGCCGTCGATGTCCATGGCGTCCCGGCTGGCGAAGTGGGTCAGATTCCGGTGGAGCTGGGCGGGGCACTCCGCGCCGGTGCAGCGGATGGCCGCGCCGTCCAAATCCCGCTCCACCGGGGCCCCGCACACCGGGCATACCGCCGGCAGGTGGTAGGGCTCCGTGCCCTCTGGGCGCAGGTCCTTCAAGACCGCCACCACCTCGGGGATGATCTCCCCGGCCTTTTGCAGCATCACCGTGTCGCCGATGCGGATATCCTTCTCGTCGATAAAGTCCTGGTTGTGGAGGGTGGCGTTGGTAACGGTGGTGCCCGCCAGGCGCACTGGCTCCACCACCACCTTGGGGGTCAGCACCCCGGTGCGGCCCACCTGGACCACAATGTCCAGCACCTTGGACGGCTTCTGCTCCGGCGGATACTTGTAGGCGATGGCCCAGCGGGGGCATTTGGCCGTACTGCCCACCACTGCACGTTCTGACAGGTCATTTACCTTGACAACCGCGCCGTCCATATCGAAGGGCAGCTCCTCCCGGGAGTCCCCCAGGCGGACAATCTCGGCGTTTACATCCTCCGCTTTATTAAACACTTTGTAGGGGATGGTCTGGAAGCCTTGGGCTCTCAGATAGTCGATGGCCTCGCCGTGGGTGGAGAATTCCTTTCCCTCGGCCAGCTGGAGGTTGAACACCCGGATATCCAGCAGCCGCTTGGCGCAGACCTTGGGGTCCAGCTGCCGGAGGGACCCGGCGGCGGCGTTGCGTGGGTTGGCGAAGAGGGCCTCGCCGTTCTCCTCCCGCTGGCGGTTCAGCTTGTGGAAGACGTTCTTGGGCATGAAGACCTCGCCCCGTACGATAAGCCGGGGCAGCTTGTCCGGCAGCACCATGGGGATGGACTGGACGGTACGCAGGTTTTCCGTCACGTCCTCCCCCACCCGGCCGTCGCCACGGGTAGCGCCCTGGACGAATACACCGTCCCGGTACTCCAGGGCCACGCTGAGGCCGTCCACTTTGGGTTCCACACTGTATTCTACTTTTTCCAGGGCCTCGTCCATGCGCTGGGCGAACTCCTCCACCTCCTCGGGGGAGAACACGTCTTGGAGGCTCTCCAGGGGCACCGGGTGCTCCACCTGCTGGAAGCTCTCCAGGGCGGCGCCGCCCACCCGCTGGGTGGGGGAATCAGGGGTGATCTCCTCCGGGTGCTGCGCCTCCAGCTCCTCCAGGCGGCGGAGCATATGGTCGTAGTCGTAATCGGACATGGTGGGGGCGTCCAACACGTAGTAGCGGTAGCCCGCCTCGTTGAGGGTTTGGCGTAGCGCCGCCATCTCGCTTTTGTAGTCCATCGCAATTCCTCTTTTTCCTTGTCGTATATACTCAGGTGGCGGGGCCTCCGGCCCCTGGGATGTCTTTTTCTCTTTGCCACTGCCGTGGCAGCCCTGGGTTACTTTTCCCGCGCGGGAAAAGTAACCCAGGGCGCGGGGCCGGGGAGGCCCCACATCCCCCCGGGGGCTGGAAGCCCCCAACAAAGTCATTGGTTCATCATGAAATCAAAAGCATCATCTTCCATAGTATTCCCGGAATCAAAATATGTATAGGTGTCGGGCACCTGCCCGACAATCACCGTTTCCGCCACCGAGAAAGCGTTTGCCACATCAGTATAAGTGTTGAACCCCGGCAGCAGAATATCCACCGACACATCAACATACAACAAAATCGTGTGCATGGTCTGGTTAATCCCCGCCTGGGTAAACCGGTTTCCAAACCGGACGGAACAACTCCCCTCCATCTGCATCCGCACTGTAAAAGCCGGCCCCCGGCCCGCCAGCAGGGCCGAACCCGTGAGGCTCCCCAGGGGAATCTCCAGATCCACATCGTCCATCCGCTCCAGCCGGTCCAATACATCCTGGGTCACCGCCGACTGGAGGCGGCTGAACTCCGTCATGTTGCTCTCCAGAGCCGTTACCTGGCCGTCCGTGCCGGTGCGGAAAGTAATCAGCCGGTCATACTGGATGCCGCCGCTGTCCACCTCCTGGGCCACGGCGTCACTGACCAGCCGCCCTACCACGTTGGACGCCCTGCTGACCGCCATAGCGCTGACGATGGCCGACAGATGGGCCGTCCCCACCCAGACTGCGGCAATCAGGACGGCGGCAAGGAAAAAGCAGACAATTCTAGCCTTCTGCCGCCCGGTGAGGGGCGGACCGCGGCGTCTTCCCATGGAACATCACCTCATAAGAGCCTATGAGGCGAAAATTTGTCCTTATTCCGGCAGGGCCCGGACCAAGTCCTTGAATACCTTGCCCCTCTCCTCAAAATTCTTGAACCTGTCAAAGGACGTGCTGGCCGGGGAAAGAATCACCACATCCCCCGCCTGGGCCCGGCCGTCCGCCAGGGCCACGGCGGTTGGGTAATTGTCAGCGTCCAGAATCTCCAGCCCGGCGTAGTTCTCCGCTTCCATGGTAGCTTTTCGGATGGCCCCGGCGGTGGCGCCGCAGAGAATCATCAACTTCACACGGTCGTTGATGACCGGCCCCAGAGAGGCGTAGCTGACGCCCTTGTCCTTGCCCCCGGCAATCAGGATAACCTTCTCCGGGAAGGAATTCAGCCCCGCGATGGTGCGGCTGGGGCTGGAGGCGATGGAGTCGTTGTACCACCGCACCCCCCGGCGTTCCCGCACCAGTTCAATGCGGTGCTCCACCCCGCCGAAGGTCCGGGCAAAGGCGCGGACGGTCCCGTCGGGCACCATGTCCTGCACCGCGGCGATAGCAGCCATGTAGTTCTCCACATTGTGGACCCCGGGCAGCAGAATATCGCCGAGGGGCAGGACCTCCCGCTCCGCCGCCTCGTCCCGGTACCAGATGGCGTCATTTTTCAGCCAGCAGCCCCGCTCTGGACCCTGCGGGTCCTTCCTTGTGAAGTAGTATACCTTTTCAGGAGATTTCTGGGAAAGCTCCCGGGTAATGTCGTTATCCAGGTTAAAAACCGCCTTGTCACCGGCGTTCTGGTAGCGGTAGATGGCGGCTTTGGCGTCCACATACTCCGCCATATCAGTGTGGATATCCAGGTGGTTGGGGGCCAAGTTGGTCAGCACCGCGATGTGGGGGCTCCTGTGCATGGTCATGAGCTGGAAGGAGCTGAGCTCCACCACGGCCACGTCGTCAGGCCGGATGGAATTCGCCTCGCTGAGCAGCGGGTGACCGATGTTGCCGCCCAGGTGGACGGTTTTCCCCGCCGCCTCCAACAGTTTCGCGATGATGGTGGTGGTGGTGGTCTTCCCGTCGCTGCCGGTGACGCCGATGATGGGGCACGGGCAGACATCGAAAAACACCTCCATCTCCGAGGTGATTTCGCTCCCCCGCTCCCTGGCCGCCGTCAGATACTTGGGGTGCAGGCCGGGAGTGCGAAACACCACGTCCTGGGTGATGCCGTCCAGGTAGTCCGGCCCCAGATGGAGCTTGCAGCCTTCGGCCTCCAGTTCATCGGCGAGAGAGCCCAGAGCGGCCCTGTCCTTCCTGTCGCAGGCGGTCACGTCCAGGCCCGCGTCCAACAGCAGCTGCAACAGAGGCCGGTTGCTGACGCCGATACCGATGACGGCCACGGTGCGGCCTCGGAGCGCGTGAAGATACGCCTGTAAAGTCATATGGAATCCCTCCATGTATTGCGTTTTGTCTCTGGGTAATTATATCACCGCCGGAGGGAGAAAACAACAAAATTATCCCGCCTTGGCACGGCTTTCATTGACAAAGTCCGGCGGCGTCTGCTACAATAGAGTCCGCGAGTAGGACAGGCAGTCGCGCGGCGAGGCCGAAAGGCCCGCTGTGAGGAAAGTCCGGGCTCCACAGGGCAAGGATAACGGGTAACGCCCGCCGGAGGCGACTCCAGGAAAAGTGCAACAGAAATAGACCGCCGCACACGCTGTGCAGCAAGGGTGGAAAGGCGAGGTAAGAGCTCACCCATCGGCTGGAGACTGTCCGATGCTGTAAACTCTATCCGGAGCAACACCGTGGGAGGACACGCAGGCTGGCCCGGCCGTCCTCAGGAGGTGGCTGGAGCGGTCTGGCAACAGGCCGTCGAGATAGATGACTGTCAGATACAGAACCCGGCTTACAGTCCTGCTCGCAGAGGTAGGAAGGCCCTCCGGCGCTTGCCGGAGGGCCTTCTCCTTATTATCAGTCTTCCCTGTCCCAGTTGTGCCAGACGTTCTGCACGTCGTCGTTGTCCTCCAGCAGGTCGATGAGCTTGGTCATGTTCTTGACCGCCTCCTCGTCGGTGAGCTGGATGTAGTTCTGGGGCACCATCTCGATGGCCGCATCGGCAAAGGCATAGCCCTTGGCCTCCAGGGCGGCGGTGACGGCGTTGAAAGCGTCCGGGTCCGTGGTCACCTCGAACACGTCGCCGTCGGCCTCAAAGTCCTCCGCGCCGGCGTCCAGGGCATCCATCATGACGGTCTCCTCGTCCAGGTCCCCGTCCTCGTTGTCGATGACGATGACGCCCTTCCTGTCGAAGCTCCAGCTCACGCAGCCGGTGGCGCCCAGGTTGCCGCCGTACTTGTCAAAGAGGTGGCGGACCTCCGGGGCGGTGCGGTTCCGGTTGTCGGTCAGGGCCTCCACGATGACCGCCACGCCGTTGGGGCCGTAGCCCTCGTAGACCACGGACTCGAAGTTGTCGGTGTTGCCGGAGCCCAAGGCCTTGTCAATGGTGCGCTTGATGTTGTCGTTGGGCATATTGGCGGCCTTGGCCTTGGCCACCACGGTGGCCAGGCGGGAGTTGTTGGCCGGGTCGCCGCTGCCTCCCTCCTTCACCGCCACGATGATCTCACGGGCAATCTTGGTGAAAGCGGCGCTGCGCTTGGCGTCCGCCGCGCCCTTGGTCTTCTGGATATTATGCCATTTGGAATGTCCTGACATAGCTTTTCTTCTCCTTACACATAGTATTCGATAACCTCCCGGTGGGAGACAGATTTTTCAACTTCCAATCCGGGAAACCGCTCCCGGAGATAATCAACGAGGGCGGGACAGACCACGTCCTCCGTGGGGTAGTGCCCCGCGTCGATGATCGTCAGCCCCAGGGCTTTGGCGTCCAGGAACTGGTTGTACTTCACGTCCGATGTGACGAAAGCGTCCGCCCCTTTGTCCAGGGCGCATGGGAAGTAGTCCCCGCAGGCCCCGCCGCCTACCGCCACGGTGCGGATCTCCCGCCCCGCGTCGCAGAAGCGGATGCCGTTGGGCTTCAGCCGCTCCTTGACCAGCGCCAGCAGATCGCCCAGCGCCATTGTCTCAGGCAGCTCCCCCATACGGCCGATGCCGTCGTCCCCCAGGGGGCGGATGTTCTCCAGCCCCAGAGCCTCGGCCAGCACGTCGTTGACGCCCCCCTGGGCGGCGTCCAGATTGGTGTGCATGCAGATGGCGGAGACGCCGTTTTGAATCATGGTAATGAGGAGGCGCCCCAGCCTTGTGTCATCGCGGAGGGTCTGCATCTCCCCCTCATGCCAGCGGACGTTCATCACCGGATGGTGGGCCACTATCAGCTCCACGCCGGCGCGGATGGCCTCATCCACCACCTCCGGCGTCACGTCCAGGGCCACCAGGACCCGGTTGACCTCCCTCTCCGGGAAGCCCACCAGATGCCCCACGTTGTCCCACTGGCCGGCCAGCTCCCCGGGGGCCGCCTCAAAGAGAGCCTGTTCAATTTCACGTACCGTGGGCACGGTCCCACTCCCCTTTCCTCAGCTCCAGGGCGGCGATAGCCTCCAGGACCACAGCCCTGCTCTGCACCACAGCCGGGTCCCTGGCCCTGGCCAGTCCGGCGGCGGTGCGCCGCAGGCGCAGCAGTTTTTCCTCCAGATAGACCCCATACAGCGGGTCGTCACCCAGCAGGAACCCGGCCCAGGCACTGGCCTCGTCCGCCTTGGGCATGTCCCCGCCCCGGACGGTGAGGATGGGGTACAGCACCCCCCGCTCCTGGGCGAGGCGTTCCGCCTCCACCCGCCAGCCGTTTTCCGGCAGCCACCGGCGCAGAACCTCCGCCTTGCTCATGGGCTGGAGGAGCAGCAGCGGCCCCTCCCTGCTCCACGGCGCGGCAGCCAGAATCTCGCTAATGTTGTCCCCGCCCATGCCGGCGATAACAATGACTTCCGCCTCGCCGGGCTTCAGGACGCCCAGGCCGTCCCCCAGGCGCAGCTCCATGCGATCCGCCAGGCCGTACTTCTCCGCCGTCACACGGGCCCGCTCCAGAGGTCCGGCGCCGATATCGGCGGCCACGGCCCGCTCCGCTTTTTCCTCCAGCAGGGCGGCGGCGGGGATGTACCCGTGGTCCGTACCGATATCCGCCAGCAGGCGGCAGGGCGGAATCAGATCCGCGATAGCCCGCAGCCGGGGGCCCAAATCAAAACGCTCCACGGTCTCCCCCCTTGCAAACAAACCCAATGAGGGACCCATAGGAATCCTATGGGTCCCCGGCGCTGTCACAGTGTTTTACTCGTTAGCGGCGCTGTTGACAACCTGGAGAAGGGCGTCCACATCCACGCCGTGGACCATGCAGGCCTCCTCCACGGTTTCGCCGCGGCTGCTGGGGCAGCCCAAGCAGTGCATACCGATGGACAGGAAGATGGGCGCGGTCTGGGGCGCGATGTCCAGGATGTCGCCGATGATGGTGTCTTTCGTAATGGTAATCATGGGAATCTACCTCCGAAGTAGTTTTTATTTTTCAACGCTCCTAGTATACCCCAATACGGGGATGATTTCAATACCAAATTTGCCGGAAATACGCTTACAGCGCCCGCATGGCGGCCTCGGACTGCGCCAGCTGGACGATAAGGGCCCGCAGCTTCTCCGCCTGGTCCCGCTGGTTCTGGACGATGTGGGCCGGGGCTTTCGACGTGAACGCCTCGTTGCTCAGCTTGGCCTCAATGCCCTTCAGGTGTCCCTCCGCCTTGGCCTTCTCCTTGGCGATGCGCGCCAGCTCTTGCTGCACGTCCACCAGTTCCGCCAAGGGCATATACACCTTGGCCATATGGGTCACGTCGCATACCATTCCGGTGGTGTCCGCCAGGTCCTCCGTGCGGATGTCCACTGTAGAGGCCCAGGCCAGACGCATCAGGTGGGCGCGGCCCGCCTCGAAGATGTCCTTCTCATAAGTGTGCACAATAAGGGCCGCCTTTCTGGCCGGGGGCACATGCAGCGCCGCCCGGCGGGCCCGGACGGCCTTAATAATGTCCATCACCGCCTCCATGGCCTCCCTGGCCTCCACGCTCACCCAGGCGGGGTCGGCCTTGGGCCAGGACTGGAGCATGAGGAAGTCGCCCTCGTGGGGCAGGGCCTGGTAGATCTCCTCGGTGATAAAGGGCATGAAGGGGTGAAGGAGCTTCAGTGTCTCGGTGAGGACGTACACCAGCACCCGCTGGGCGTTCTCCCTGGCCTGCTGGTCCTCCCCCTGGAGGCGGGCCTTGGTCAGCTCGATATACCAGTCGCAGTAGTCGTCCCAGATGAAGTCATAAATCTTCTGGGCCGCCACGCCCAGCTCGTAGGCGTCCATATTCTCCGTCATCTCCCGGATGACCTCGCCCAGGCGGCACAGAATCCACTTGTCCTCCTGCTCCAGCTTCTCAGGCAGGCCCAGCTGGTCCGTGGTCAGGTTCATCAGCACGAACCGGCTGGCGTTCCAGATCTTGTTGGCGAAGTTCCGCATGGCCTCGCACTTCTCCACGTAGAAGCGCATATCATTGCCGGGGCTGTTGCCGGTGATCAGGTTGAAGCGCAGGGCGTCCGCGCCGTACTTCTCCGCCATCTCCAGGGGGTCGATGCCGTTGCCGAGGCT
This sequence comes from uncultured Oscillospiraceae bacterium, assembly GCA_947630395.1. GTDB lineage: Bacteria > Bacillota > Clostridia > Oscillospirales > Oscillospiraceae > Pelethomonas. The sequence continues at coordinate 6,446 of CANRHK010000015.1, read as the reverse complement.
CTTGGACATCTTCCGGCCCTTGTCGTCACGGACCAGGCCGTGGATCAGCACCTTCTCGAAGGGGATTTTCTTCATCTGCTCACAGCCGGAGAAGATCATCCGGGAGACCCAGAAGGTGATGATGTCGTAGCCCGTGACCAGCACGGAGGTGGGATAGAAGTAGTCCAACTCCGGCGTCTTATCCGGCCAGCCCATGGTGGAGAAGGGCCACAGAGCCGAACTGAACCAGGTGTCCAGCACGTCGGGGTCACGCTCGATGCGTTCACTGCCGCACTTGGCGCACTTGGTGGGGTCGGTGCGGTCCACAGTGATGTGGCCGCAGTCCTGGCAGGTCCAGGCGGGGATCTGGTGGCCCCACCACAGCTGCCGGGAGATGCACCAGTCGTGAAGGTTCTCCATCCAGTTGATATAGTTCTTGGTGAACCGCTCGGGGATGAACTGGAGCTCACCGTCCTTTACCACCCGGATGGCCTCCTTGGTGAGGGGCGCCATCTTCACGAACCACTGGGCGGAGATGATGGGCTCCACGTCGCTGTGGCAGCGGTAGCAGGTGCCCACGTTGTGGGAGTAGGGCTCTACCTTCACCATGTAGCCCTGGGTCTCCAGATCCTCCACAATGGCCTGCCGGGCCTCGTAGCGGTCCATGCCGGAGTAGCGGCCATAGCCCTCCACCACCCTGCCGTTGTCGTCCAGGACGCGAATGGTCTCCAGGTTGTGGCGGAGGCCCACCTCGAAGTCGTTGGGGTCGTGGGCGGGGGTCATCTTCACGCAGCCGGTGCCGAAGTCCAGCTCCACATAGCTGTCGGCCACAATGGGCATCTCCCGGCCCACCAGGGGCAGGATGCAGGTCTTGCCCACAATATCTTTGTACCGCTCGTCGGCGGGGTTGACGGCCACGCCGGTGTCGCCCAGCATGGTCTCGGGCCGTGTGGTGGCCACCACCAGCTCGCCGGATCCGTCCGTCAGCGGGTAGCGGATGTGCCACAGGTGGCCGGGCTTGTCCACGTACTCCACCTCGGCGTCGCTGAGGGCGGTGATGCAGTGGGGACACCAGTTGATGATGCGGCTGCCCTTGTAGATCAGGCCCTTGTCGTACAAATCGCAGAAAGTCTCCCGGACGGCTTTGGAGCAGCCCTCGTCCATGGTGAAGCGCTGGCGCTCCCAGTCGCAGCTGGACCCCAGCTTCCGCTGCTGGAGCACGATGCGGTCGCCGTATTTCTTCTTCCAGTCCCAGACACGCTCCAGGAACTTCTCCCGGCCCAGGTCGTAGCGGGTCAGGCCCTCGTTGACGCGGAGGTCCTCCTCCACCTTGATCTGGGTGGCGATACCGGCGTGGTCGGTGCCGGGCATCCAGAGGGTCTCATAGCCCTGCATCCGCTTGTAGCGGACCAGAATGTCCTGGAGGGTGCAGTCCATGGCGTGGCCCATGTGGAGCTGGCCCGTCACGTTGGGCGGGGGCATGACGATGGAGAAGGGCTTCTTCTCCGGGTTGGGCGCGGCGTGGAAGCAGCCCGCATCCATCCAGGCCTGGTAGAGCTTCTCCTCCACCTCCTGGGGCTCGTAGGTTTTCGGCAGTTCTTTTCTCATGTGTTTCTCTCCTCATTCTCACCAGTCTCTGGTTCATCATTTCAGTTTCATCTGTTGGAAGGTCTTCCCGGTCTTCTCCTGTAGAAACGCCTTGAAGTCCCCGGCATTGCCCTGGGTGAAGCCGTCCTTCCGCAGCCGGGTGCGGCAGCTGAAGCGGACACGTCCTTCATCAGCTTCTCATCGTAGTCCGTTCTGTTTTCAAACATGGCAGCCCTCCTGACAGTTCAAGTCCGCGGTCCGGCTGAACTTTCGCGCAAAAAAACGCCCCGAGCAACAGCTCAGGGCGATGCAATACCGCGGTACCACCTGAATTTCCCCGGAAATGGGGACGCTCATTGCCTCTGTAACGGGAGGACCCGCCGGGCCCTACTCTCTTTCAGGACCGAGGCTCCGGGGCGACTTCCGCGCGCGCCGGACAGGACCTTACACCAAAACGGTCCCTCTCTGCGCCCCGGCTGCGGGCGTACTGCTCCCCTTCTCTGCCTTTTAGCATATGTAGTATATGCAAAAGAGGCGGACTTGTCAAGGGTAAACCCGCAAAGTCTTTTATTCTAAACCTAAAACACACATCAAACATGAAAAGCGGACGTAAGAGGCATAGCAGCGAAGGTCCGCCGCTGCGCGGCGGACTGGGCGCCGCATAGAAATGTCCGTACAACCGTCCTAAAACAGCCGCTTCGCCTCATACACGGACAGCAGTCCGGTTTAGACAGGACAGACCGAAGGACGAGCGCAAAAAATAATCAAAGCATTGGGGTACCCAGGGGTGAAACCCCTGGGCGTGTTTTTGGTTACTTTTTGCACGAGCAAAAAGTAACCCCGGGCGTGGGGCGGGGAGCCCCACACCCCCGTGCCGGCAGGCACAAAAAGCAAGGCCGGGACGCCGTCCCGGCCTTGCCCTACTCCTCTTTCGGCGGATACTCAATTTTCCCGTGCTCCTCCTCAAATGCCTTGATATTCTGGCGGAGGACATACAGGATATGGGCAGATACGCTGCGCCCCTCATACTCTGCCACATATTTCAGCTTATAGTGGGTCTCGTTATCAAAACGAATCCCGAGATGGCGGTCATACGGTTTTTTCGACATAATATCACCCGGACTAATTTTTAGTTCTTTTCTAGTTGATTATAAGTCCAATTTCTGATATAATGCCGATATGGTCTAAAAGTTAGTAAACTTTATTGAGGAGGAACCAACTATGCCCGCAGATTATAAACGCATGTACACCTGCCTGGCCTCCGCCTTGGACAAGGCGGTCACCGCCCTGGAGGCCGGGGACCCCGCCCAGGCACACCGCCTGCTTCAGGCCGCTCTCCTGGAGGCGGAGGACATCTACATCGATACAGACGACACCGTGGAGCCGGAGTGAAATCACTCCGGTTTTCTCTTGTAAAAAAGGGCGGTTTCGCGTACAATAAGAGCTGCTATGACAAGAACAGGAGTGTGAAATCCCATGGAGCATATCTACGACGTCACCATCCTGGGCGCGGGTCCGGCGGGACTCACCGCCGCCCTGTACGCCGCCCGTGCCAAGCTGGACACCCTCGTCATTGAGAAGGGCCAGGACGGTGGCCAGATTGCCATCTCCGCCCAGGTGGAGAACTACCCCGGCCAGCCGGCGGAGGGCGAGAGCGGCCCCCAGCTGACGGCCCGCATGGCCCAGCAGGCCCTTCGCTTCGGTGCGATCCGCGCAAGCGACGAGATCACCGCCGTGGACCTGGCCGGAGACGTGAAGCGTCTGACGGGCCGCAAGGCCGTCTATCTGTCCCGGACGGTCATCATCGCCGCCGGGGCCCGGCCACGGCCCATCGGCTGCGAAAACGAGGCGAAATTTGTGGGCACGGGCATCTCCTTCTGCGCCACCTGCGACGCCCCTTTCTTCCGGGGGTTGGACGTATATGTGGCCGGCGGCGGCGACAGCGCCGTGGAGGAGGCGCTGTACCTCACCAAATTTGCCCGCCGCGTCACCGTCATCCACCGGCGGGACCGGCTGCGGGCCGCCAAGGGTCTCCAGGAGCGGGCCTTCGCCAATGAGAAGATGGCCTTCCTCTGGGACAGCGTGGTGGAGCGGGTGGACGGCGACGGCTTTCTCAGTGCCATTACCGTGCGGAACGTGAAGACCGGGGAGCGCACCACCATCCGGGCGGACGGGAAGGACGGCCTCCTGGGCCTCTTCGGCTTCATCGGCTACGAGCCCAACACCGAGCTGTTCAAGGACGCGCTGCCCCTGGAAAAGGGCTATATTCCCACGGACGAGGACATGCGCACCGCCCTCCCCGGCGTCTTCGCCGCTGGGGATATCCGCTTGAAGAGCGTGCGGCAGGTGGTCACCGCCGCCGCGGATGGGGCCATCGCCGCCATCCAGGCGGGGCGGTATTTGGAGTAGGGGCCGGACCCCTGATACAAATAACCGGGGGCCGTACGGCCCCCGGTTTGCTTAGCCCCTGTATTTACAAACGTTCCCCGCCATCTGGGCGGGCTTTCTCCCGCATAGGAATACAGGTTCTTACAGAATCACCACAGGCTTAATGAGATCCCTGGGCTTGTCCTTCATCAACAGCAGCGCCTCCTCCAGGTGATCGAACCCCTTGAAACGGTGGGTCAGAAGCCTGGAGGTGTCCAGCCGCCCGTTCTCCAGCAGGGCCGCCAGCTTCTCCATTCTGAGACGCCCGCCGGGCATCAGCCCGCCGGCGATGGTCTTGTGGCCCATGCCGCAGCCCCAGTCCGTCCGGGGAATCCGGATATAGTCCCCCTCCCCCAGATAGTTGACGTTGCCGATGCGGCCGCCGGGCCGCACCATCTCCACCGCCTGGAGGAAAGTGTCGTTGTTGCCGCCGGCGATAATGACCTTGTCCACGCCCCGGCCCTTTGTTTTGTCCTTCACCTGCTGGACAATGTCGCCCTCCCGGTAGTTGATGATGTCCGTGGCGCCGTAGGCCTTGGCCGCCTGGGCGCAGACCGGCCGGGAGCCCACGGCGAAGAGCCGCCCCGCGCCCCGCAGCGCCGCGCCCGCCACCGCCATCAGGCCCACCGGACCGATGCCGATGACGCACACGCTGTCGCCGTACTGCACGTCCGCCAGCTCCGCGCCGTGGAATCCCGTGGGCACCATGTCGCTGAGCATCACCGCGGCGGCCGGGTCAATGCCCTCCGGCAGCCGGGCCAGGTTGGCGTCCGCCTCGTTGACGTGGAAATACTCGCTGAACACGCCGTCCTTGAAGTTGGAGAACTTCCAGCCCGCCAGCATCCCGCCGGAGTGCATGGAGAAGCCCGCCTGGGCCTCCAGGCTGCCCCAGTCCGGAGTGATGGCCGGCACGATGACCCTCTCCCCCACCTTCAAATCCCTCACCAGGGAGCCCACCTCCACAATCTCGCCCACGGCCTCGTGGCCCAAAATCATGTCGGTGCGCTCGCCGATGGCGCCCTCCCACACGGTGTGGATATCGGACGTGCAGGGGGAGACGGCGATGGGCCGCACAATGGCGTCCAGAGGCCCGCAGGCGGGCACCTCCTTCTCAATCCATCCGGTTCTCCCGATGCCCAGCATGGCAAAGCCTTTCATCTTCATGTGTCATACCTCCGTCGGTTGATGGTTATGATTCTAACATTTTGTTAAAATAATAACAATGTGAGACTACCACACATGCCAGTCCCTGTCAATAGCCTCCGAAGATATTGTGCCCCAAGGGAGGAAAGTTTATAGGAGGTTCCAAAAATTGGGATTCATATTGTTAAATTTTTAGCAATTATAATATCCCCGGCCGGGGCTTGATAGGACGTCATCGTTTCTCCCCGGCGACCCAGCGGAGGCCGCAGTCCTCCGAGGGGCAGACGCAGACAATCCAGCCCGGCAGGAAGTCCTCCCGCCATTGACAGCGGCCGTCCGGCTCCAGGGGACCCATGAGCACCGCGGCGCCGGCCTTCCCCGTCCGCTTGACGGTGGCCTCCTTGCCGGTCCAGAGGCGGAAGAAAGCGCCGTCCTCCAGGCCCCTGGCGAGCCGCCGCGGCGCGGGGCGCAGCCGCTCCACGTCCACGCCGATGGGCCTGTCATGGAGGGCGCAGACGGCGGCGCCGTGGCTGTGGCTGATGTTGAAGCAGATATCGGGGCGGTCCGGGAAGAAGGGCTTTCCGCCGCTCTCCCGATCTATCGCGGGCGTGGCCGCGAGGCCGTACTCCCGCTCAAGGGCCAGCGCCAGCAGACGGCAGGCCAGCGCCCGCTCCTCCCCCTTTTTACACACCGCCCCATAGACCACCGCGTCCATCGCGCTCCCCCCTCTCCCGGCGTTCTCCCCTGATTATAGGGGGCCGGGGCGGAAAAGTCAAATCCGCCGCCTACTTTTTCAGCAGTCCCGCGCCGCTGTGCCACGCCTGGCCAATCTTCTCACCCACGGCGTAGTAGCCGCTGCGCATCTGGTCAAAGAGGAAGGTGTTCAGCTTGCCCGCGTCGATTCTGCCCTTCTCGTCCAGTACCGCCTCGTCCGCCAGCACATTGACGATTCTGCCCAGGACCCGGAGGCCGTAGGGCTCGTCCTCCATCCGCTCCACCGTGCACTCCAGGGTGACGGGGTACTCCTCAATCACCGGCGCGTCCACCCGGGCGCTTTTGACGGCGTGGAGGCCGCTGCGCTCAAATTTGTCCGGTAACTTGTTGGCGGAGGCGATGCCGAAGAAGTCCGACTCTACCATGGTGTCCGCCCCCGGAATGGCCAGGGTGAAAGCCCCCCGGGCGCGCAGGTTGGCAACCGTCTTGTGCTCGGCCTCCAGGTTCAGCGCCACCATGTCCTCGGCGCAGATGCCGCCCCAGGCCATCATCATCTCGTCCACAGTGCCGTCTTCGTTGTAGGTGCCGATCATGTA
>CANRHK010000014.1 GCA_947630395.1 uncultured Oscillospiraceae bacterium | reverse complement strand
AGGGCGGAGGTGGTGGAGATGTTGAAGCTGTGGGCCCCGTCGCCGCCGGTGCCCACGATCTCAAAGATGGGCAGGCCGGTGCTCACTTTCGTGGCGTGGTCCCGCATGGCGGCGGCGCAGCCGGCGATCTCGTCGCTGGTCTCCGCCTTGGCGCTCTTGGTGGACAGAGCCGCCAGGAAAGCGGCGTTCTGGGTCTGGGTGGTCTCGCCGCTCATGATCTCGTTCATGACAGCGTAGGCCTCGTCGTAGGTTAGATCCTCCTTGTTGACGATCTTCACAATGGCTTCCTTAATCATGGCAATAGTCTCCTTTTTATGATAATTTGATGAAATTGTTCAGCATTGTTTTGCCGTCCGGGGTCATGATGGACTCGGGGTGGAACTGTACGCCGAAGATGGGGTGGTCCCGGTGCCGCACGGCCATGACCTCGCCGTCCAGGGTCCGGGCGGTGATTTGCAGGCAGCCCGGGATGGTGTCCGGGCCGGCGGCCAGGGAGTGGTACCGGGCCACGGGGGCGGTGTCCGGGCAGCCCCGGAACAGGAGGCAGTCCGGGTCAAACCGCACCACCGACTGCTTGCCGTGCATCAGCTCTTTGGCGTAGGTGATGGCGGCGCCAAAGGCGGCGCAGATGGCCTGGTGCCCCAGGCACACCCCCAGGACGGGGATCTCCGGCCCGATCTCCCGCACCACCTGGATGATGTTGCCCGCGTCCTCGGGCCGGCCTGGGCCGGGGGAGAGAATCACCCGGTCCGGTTTCAGCGCCCTGATCTCCTCCACCGTCAGCTCGTCGTTGCGGACGACTTTGATGTCCGGCTCAATCTCCCCCACCAGCTGGTAGAGGTTGTAGGAAAAGCTGTCGTAGTTGTCAATGAGTAAGATCATAGGTCCTCCTCCTGTGCCAGTCTCAGGGCGCTCACCACGGCCTGGGCCTTGTTGATGCACTCCTGGTACTCCTTCTCGGGCACCGAGCCGGCCACAATGCCCGCGCCGCTGCGGACGAACACCTGCCCGTTCTTCTTGTAGGCGATGCGGATGGCGATGCAGGTGTCCATGTTGCCGGTGAAGTCGATGTAGCCGATGGCCCCGCCGTAGATGCCCCGCTTGTTGTTCTCCAGCTCCCCGATGAGCTGGCAGGCCCGGATCTTGGGCGCACCCGACAGGGTCCCCGCCGGCAGCACCGCCTCAATGGCGTCCAGGGCGTCGCACTCCGGCCGGATCTCGCCCCGCACCGTGGAGCCGATGTGCATCACGTGGGAGTACCGCTCGATGGAGTGGAGCTTCTCCACCTGGACGGTGCCGAACTTGCTGACCTTGCCCAGATCGTTACGCCCCAGGTCCACCAGCATGTTGTGCTCGGCCAGCTCCTTCTCGTCCGAGAGCAGCTCCCGCTCCAGGGCCAGATCCTCCTCGTCGGTCCTGCCCCGGGGCCTGGTGCCCGCCAGGGGGAAGGTGTGGAGGACACCGTTCTCCAGCTTCACCAGGGTCTCCGGCGAGGCTCCGGCCACCTCCACGTCGGTGCCGGAGAAGTAGAACATGTAGGGCGACGGATTCACGGTGCGCAGCACCCGGTAGGTGTTCAAAAGGCTCCCCTCAAAGGGGGCGGAGAGCCGGTTGGACAGCACGATCTGGAAGATATCCCCCTCCCGGATGTGGCGCTTGGCCCGCTCCACCATGGCGCAGTAGGTCTCCTTGTCGAAGAGAGGCGTCACCTCGCCGCCCAGGCGGCCCGACGGCTCGGCCTGCTTCTCCCCCCTGCGCAGCAGGCGGCACATCTGCTCCAGCTCCCATACGGCTTTGTGGTATCCCGTCTCCACGTCCTCCAGGCTCATGTTGGCGATGAGGACGATCTTCTGGCGCACGTTGTCAAAGGCGATAACCTTGTCGAACAGCATCAGGTCCACGTCCTTGAACGCCTCGGTGTTCTGTGCCCCGGTGCGGACGGCGGGCTCGCTGTAGCCCAGGTAGTCGTAAGAGAAGTACCCTACCAGCCCGCCGGTGAAGGAGGGCAGGCCCTCCAGGTGGGGACTTCTGTAGGCGTTGAGGATCCGCCGCAGCTCCTCCGAGGGGTTCCGCACCAGGCGGCAGCTGCTGTCCGCACCGCCTTTGACGCGCATAATCCCGTCCGTGCAGGTGATCTCCAGCTTGGGGTCGTACCCCATAAAGGTGTACCGCCCCCACTTCTCCCGCTCCACCACCGACTCCAGCAGATAGCAGTGGGTAGATACCTTTTTCAAGATTTTGATAGCCTCAATGGGAGTGCAGATATCGGAGAGTATTTCACAGCTCACCGGCGCCACCCTGTACTTCCCCCCGGCGGCGATGGCCCGGACCTCCTCCAGGCTGGGTCTAACCTTCATAGCGCAGTCCTCCTTGCGGTCTCTGCCAGGGGACGAGAAAAGCCCCTGACAGAAGGATTCTTCTGTCAGGGGCGAATGTCTATCCGCGGTGCCACCCTGATTCGCGGCGCTGAAGCCACGCGCTTTGCGGGATACCAACATATCCCCGGCAACTGACGTATGCCCACACGTCGCAGGCTACTCGGCTAAAACGCCTTTCACCGCGCCCTCGGCGGTCCATTTGACGGCCTGTTTCTCACCCGATTCTCAGCACTGCGGGCTCTCTGTGGAGGCATGACCGCCGTTATCTCCGCTTCAACGGTTTGTTCTTAAGTTGGGTGCATTATATCACACCGTCTCCCATTTGTCAAATAGGAGTTTGAGAGATTTCGCGGCGATTCCGTATCAGCCGGCGAACAGCGGGGTGGACAGATACCTGTCGCCGGTGTCGGGCAGCAGGGCCACAATGGTCTTGCCCTTGTTCTCCGGCCGCTTGGCCAGCTGGATGGCGGCATACACCGCGGCACCGGAGGAGATGCCCACCAGAACGCCCTCAGCCCGGCCCACCTGCTTGCCGGCGGCAAAGGCGGCCTCGTTCTCCACGGCGATGATCTCGTCGTAGACCTTGGTATTCAGCACCTCGGGAACAAAACCGGCGCCGATGCCCTGGATCTTGTGGGAACCGGCCACGCCCTTGCTGAGGACGGGAGAGGAGGCGGGCTCCACCGCCACCACCTTGACGGCGGGGTTCTTCTCCTTCAGATACTCGCCCACGCCGGTGATCGTACCGCCGGTGCCCACGCCGGCCACGAAGATGTCCACCCGGCCATCGGTGTCGTCCCAGATCTCCGGACCCGTGGTGGCCTTATGAACCGCGGGGTTGGCGGGATTCACAAACTGGCCGGGGATGAAGCTGCCGGGGATCTCCTTGGCCAGCTCGTCGGCCTTGGCGATGGCGCCCTTCATGCCCTTGGCCCCCTCAGTGAGGACCAGCTCGGCGCCGTAGGCCTTCATCAGCTGGCGGCGCTCCACGCTCATGGTCTCCGGCATGACGATGATGATGCGATAGCCCCGGGCGGCGGCCACGGAGGCCAGGCCGATGCCGGTATTGCCGGAGGTGGGCTCAATGATGACGGAGCCGGGCTTCAGCGCGCCCTTCTCCTCAGCGTCGTCGATCATGGCTTTGGCAATGCGGTCCTTCACGCTGCCGGCGGGGTTGAAGTACTCCAGCTTAGCCAGAACCTTGGCCTCCAGGCCCTCCTCCTTCTCAATGTGGACCAGCTCCAGCAGCGGAGTTTTCCCAATCAGCTGATCAGCGGATGTATAGATGCTGCTCATGATAAATTCCTCCCGATATTTAAGAGAATATAGTGGTTGGTGGTGTGGAAAAGTGGAACTACCGTCAGATCCTTTCTGTCAACATCGGAAGTACAGGACGCTCTTCATCTTATTTCCAACCTTTCATATGGGTTTATAGGGATTATAGCCCATCCCCGCGCCGTTGTCAAGAGGCTTCCCGGAAATATTTCCCTCGCGTTCCCATTTCCTTTTTGTATAAGATGACGGTGGCCCTGAAATGAACTTCAGTCCTATATATGCCGCAGCAGCCAGTCCTTCCACACGGCGCCGTGTGAGAGGACTGGCTGTTTTTTAGCTGTTTTTTAATAGAACGATCCGCCGTCTGGCGGTATGCATTTGGCCGTCAGGTGCGCGTCTCGATTGCCATCTCGTCGCCCACGGAGATGGTTCCCGGCTCCAGCACCCTGGCAAAGATGCCCTCCCTAGGCATGATGCACTCGCCCATCTTCTGATAGATGGCGCAGTGGCCGTGGCACTCCTTGCCGATCTGGGTCACCTCCAGCAGCACCTCCCCGCAGCGCAGCAGGGTTCCCACCGGCAGCGCGCGGAAGTCGAAGCCCTCCACCACCAGGTTTTCCCCGAAGGCCCCCGGGGCCACACCGGCCCCCTTCTCGTTGAAGGCTGCGATCTTCTCCGCGCTCAGGAGGCTCACCTGCCTGTGCCACTTTCCGGCGTGGGCGTCGCTCTGGATGCCCCACTCGGTCTCAAAATAGCCGCTTTTGACATCCGTCTTCTGGATGCCCTTTCGGTCGCTGACACATACGGCAATTACTCTTCCCATGTCTGTTCTCCCTTTGTCCGGACCTGTGCCGGCGCGGACGGTTCCCCCCAGCGGGACAGGTCCTTCACCACCTCGCCGGCCAGAATCAACCCCGCCGCCGCCGGGACAAAGGCGTTGCTGCCGGGTACCTGGCGGCGCTGGGTGCACTTGCGGGCCGTGCCGGGGGGGCAGACGCAGTTGGTCCGGCAGCTGATGGCCATATCCTCGATAGGCGTCATGGCGGGCTCTTTTGAGTACACCACCTTCAGCTTCCTAATCCCTCGCTTTTTCAGCTCCTTGCGCATGACCCGAGCCAGGGGATCCACGGAGGTCTTGTAGATATCCGCCACCTCAAATGCGGCGGGGTCCATCTTGTTGCCCGCCCCCATGCAGCTGATGATGGGGACGCCCGCGCGCTGGGCCTGCTCCGCCAGGGCCAGCTTGCCCGTCACGGTGTCGATGGCGTCCACCACGTAGTCGTACTGGGCGAAGTCGAACTGCCCGGCGGTCTCCGGGCCGTAGAACGTCTTATAGGTCCGCACCACGGCCTTTGGATTGATGGACTTGATCCGCGCCTCGGCGACATCCACCTTGTAATGGGCCACCGTCTCCCGGGTGGCTAGGATTTGGCGGTTTAGGTTGGTGAGGCACACCCGGTCGTCGTCAATGAGATCCAACGCCCCCACGCCGCTGCGGGCCAGGGCCTCCACCGTGTAGCCCCCCACGCCGCCGATGCCGAAGACCGCCACCCTGGCGCGGTATAGCCGCTCCATGCCCTCCCGGCCCAGGAGGAGCTGCGTTCTTGAAAACTGGTCCAGCATATTGCCCTACAGCACCTCATTCATGCTGCCGGTACGGTAGCCCAGCAGGTCCAGGGTCACATAGGAGAACCCCAGGGAGCGCAGCCGCAGATAAATATTCTTCCGGGTGTCCTCCGCCAGCAGCTTCTCAAACTCTTGGGGAAGGATCTCGATCCGGGCGATGGTGCCGTGGATGCGCACCCGCACCTGGCGGAACCCCAGATCCAGCAGGAGCTGTTCGGCCTGATCCACCATCCCCAGCTTCTCCTCGGTGATGGTCTCGCCGTAGACAAAGCGGGAGGACAGGCAGGCGAAGGACTGCTTGTCCCAGGTGGGCAGTCCCAGCTCTCTGGACAACTCCCGGATCTCCGCCTTGGTGAGCCCCGCCTGCCGCAGCGGGCTCTGGACTCCCAGCTCCTTGACTGCGATCAGGCCCGGGCGGTAGTCCCCGTTGTCGTCCATATTGGATCCCTCCGCCACCGCGCTGACGCCGCTCTGCCGGGCGATCTCCCAGATCTTCTCAAACAGCTCGCGCTTGCAGAGGTAGCACCGGTTCTTCGGGTTCTGCCGGAAGCCGTCGATGTCCAGCTCCTCCGACTCGCAGATAATCTGCGTGATGCCGTTGTCCGCGCAAAAAGCCTTGGCCTCGTTCAGCTCCCGCTTGGGGAAGGAGCAGGAGGAGGCCGTCACCGCGATGGCCCGGTCCCTCAGCACGTCGTGGGCCGTCCGCAGCAGGAAGGTGGAGTCCACCCCGCCGGAGAAGGCCACCGCCACGCTGCCCAGGGCCCGCAGATTCTCTTTCAGCCGCTCATATTTTTCGTGTATTGCATCCATAACAGAACTCCTTGTCACTGTGCCGCCAAACAGGCCGCGCCCGTTTTATTTTTCGAAATTACATAGTATGTCGATAGGTAAATTGTAACATATCGCCTGTGGGATGTCAATGGGAACGCGCGCTTTCAAAACGCCCCCGGTCTTCTTTCAAAATGGCCGTCAGGATCCCCTCCGCCGAGATCTCCGCCGCCGTCAGGACGGGGCCGCTGTACCGCGCCCGCAGCGCCCTTTCCGTCACCGGGCCGATGCAGACGCAGACGGCGCCCTCCGGGATGGCCCCGTGGGCCTGAAAGAACATCTCCACGCCGCCGGCGCTGGAGAAGGTCAGGTAGTCCGCCCCCGCCAGCCGGGGCCGTGCGGCCTCCACGGACTGGGGATCCGGGGCGACGTCGTAGAGGGGGATGTCCCGCACCGGGAAAGCACCCCACAGCAGCTCGGCCAACTCCGGCGTGCCCCGGCGGGAGCGGAGGAGGCAGATCTCCTCCCCGGGCCGGACAGCCCCCAGCAGAGCCTCCCCCAGGGACCGGGTGGTGGCGATATCCGGGCACAGGTCGGCGTAGAGGCCCAGCCTCTCCATGGCCCGGCCCGTGGCGGGGCCGATGACGGCGAAGCGGCAGGAGGCCAGGCGGCGCCGGTCGATCCTCTCCTCCGCCAGCCGCCGGGAGAAAACTTCCACGCCGTTGGCGCTGGTGAACACCAGCCAGCGGGGAGAGCCGTCCAGCAGCGCCCCCAATTTTTCAGGCAAGGGCAGCGCCTCCACCGCCGCGCGCACCGCCGGGAAGGTCTCCGCCCCCCAGCCCTCCAGGCCGGCACGGAGCTTGCCTGTCACCGCGTCGGTGCCGGTGAGTCCCACCCGCGCCCCCGCCAGGGGGCCGCCCGCCGCCGGGGACAGATCCATCCCTGCCGTGCCGCCCACCAGGATGACGGCCGGGGGCCGCACCCCCGCCGCCCGCGCTCTGGCGGCAATATCGGACAGGGTGCCCCGGACGGTGGCCGGGTGGGCGGCGTTTCCACCGGACAGCACCGCCGCGGGGGTATCGGACCCCTTGCCGGCGGCCAGGAGCCGGGCGGTAATCCGCTCCAGCTTCTCCAGACCCATAAGAAACACCAGGGTGCCCGGCAGGCGGGCCAGATCGTCGAAGTAGGCCGGGAGGCCGTCGGCGGTGTCCGCCGTGTGGGCGGTGACAATGTGGACGCTGCGGCTCAGTCCCCGGTGGGTCACCGGGATGCCCGCCAGGGCCGGGATGGCGATGGCGGAGGAGATGCCGGGCACCACCTCAAAGGGGACGCCCGCCGCCAGCAGGGCCTGGGCCTCCTCCCCGCCCCGGCCGAAGACATAGGGGTCGCCGCCCTTGAGGCGGACCACCGTCTTCCCCGCCTGGGCCAGGGACACCAGCAGAGCGTTGATCTCTGGCTGTGTGGCGCTGTGCTGCCCGCTGCGCTTGCCCACGGGGTAGCGATCCGCCTGGGGAGCGGCGTCCAGCAGCGCCGGATCCAACAGGGCGTCGTAGGCCACGGCGTCGCAGCGCCGCAGAAGCTCCAGCCCCCGGAGGGTGATGAGATCCGCCGCCCCGCAGCCGGCCCCCACCAGATAGACCTTCCCCGTCATGGCCGCGCCTCCCCTTCTTCCAGTATTGCCCGCCACTCCGCCTCCGCCAGAGGCCGCCCCGCCGCGAGGCAGGCCGCAAATACCTGTTTCAGAACGGCGGAGCGGTTTTTTTCGCCGGTAAACCGCCCCTTCACCACCGGGCGGACGCGCTCCATCAGATCGAGAATTTCGTCAAAATCTGGCGGGATAGCGTCTTCGATCTGTCCCCGCACCCAGGCAGCCGCTGTGGGGCTGGCCCCGGCGGTAGAGACGCCCACCGTCAGCTGGCCCCGCCGCACCAGGGCGGGAAAGAGGAAGGTGCAGGCATCCCTGTCGTCCACGGCGTTCACCGGGATGTCCCGCTCCCGGCACAGCCCGGCAATCCGCCTGTTCAGCGCCCTATCGTCCGTGGCGGCGATGACAAAGTCCGCCCCCGCCAGCAGTTCGGGGCGGAAATGCTCCCGGAGAAGCGCCGCGCCGGGGATCTCCGCCAGCCGGGGCAGAATCTCCGGGGCAATCACCGTCAGCGCGGGCCCGAAGGGCAGCAGCTTCTCCGCTTTGCGCAGCGCCACCGCACCGCCGCCCACGATGACGCCCTTTTTGCCGGCGATATCCGCAAAAAAGGGGAAATAACTCATGGCCTCCTCCTTGTCAACTCACAGCAGGAAGTAGCGCCAGCCCCGCTCGGTCCCCGTCCGGCGGAGGGTGACACCCATCACCTGCTCCAGGATGCCGCTCTGGTAGATCTCCTCCGGCGATCCCGTCCCCACGACCTTCCCGCCTTCCAGCACGGCCACCTCGTCCGCGCCCTGGAGGGCCAGGCACAGGTCGTGGAGCACCAGCACCGACGCCTTGCCCCGGTCCGCCAGCTTCCCCGCCAGGGCCATCACCTCCAGCTGGTGCTTGGCATCCAGGAAAGTGGTGGGCTCGTCCATGAGAATGGTCTCCGTCTCCTGGGCCAGGGCCATGGCCAGATAGATCTTCTGCCGCTGGCCGCCGCTGAGCTCGGGGAGAGGGCGATCCGCCAGTTCCTCCGCCCCCACCCACCTAAGGGCGCTGTCCACGGCGGCGTAGTCCTCCGGGCGGCAGCGCCGGGGGTAGGACAGGTGGGGAAAGCGGCCGTGGAGGACGAACCGCCGGGCGGTGATATCGGGTACCGCCCGGCTCTGAGGCAGGTAGGCCACCTTCCGGGCAATCTGCTTGGGGGACAGGCTGGGGAGGGGCGCGCCGTCCAGCAGGATCTGCCCGCCGGCGGCGGGCAGCAGGCCGTTTGCGGTGCGCAGCAGGGTGCTCTTGCCGCAGCCGTTGGGCCCCAGCAGCGCCAGCACCCGCCCCGGGGCGAAGGTGAGGGACACATCCTCCAGTACGGGTCGGCCGGGGTAGCCCGCCCGAATGTGTCTCAGCTCAATCATGCTTCCGCCCCCCTCTCTGGCCCAGGAGGAGCCACAGGAAGAAGGGCCCGCCCGCCAGGGCCAGCACCACGCCCACGGGCAGCTCATAGGGGGCGAAGAGCAGCCGGGAGAGCAGATCGCAGGCCGTGAGGAACGCCCCGCCCCCCAGGGCGCAGGCCAGCAGCAGGGCCAGGGAGCTCTCCTCCCCCAAAAGCCGCCGCATGATGTGGGGCACAATGAGCCCCACAAAGCCCAGCAGCCCCGCGAAGCTCACCGCCGCCCCGGCCAGCGCCGCCGCCAGGGCCAGCAGCAGAAGCCGCTTGGGCTTCACCCGGAGGCCCAGGCTCTGGGCGGTCTCCGCGCCCAACAGCAGCAGATCCAGATCCCCGGACAGGGACAGGAGCAGCGCCAGGGCAATGAGAATCACCCAAAAAGCGGGGGCGATACGGGCCATGGACAGGTTTTTCAGCCCGCCGATGCGGAAGTCGGAGTAGCCGTTGAGGGCGTCGGGCACAAAGGTCACCACCGCGTCCACCCCGGCGCTGCACATGGCGGAGATGGCCACCCCCGCCAGCACCAATGTGATCTTGGCGGCCCCGGTGCGATCGGAGATAAGGAGTACCAGCAGTACCCCCGCGAAAGCTCCCAGGAAGGCGGCCAGGGGGGTCAGCGCCGCCAGCCGGGGGGCCAGCGCGCAGCACAGGGCCACCGCCAGCCCCGCCCCGGCGTTGACGCCGATGACGTTGGGGGCGGCCAGGGGGTTGGACAGCACCCCTTGGATCACCGCCCCGGACGCCGCCAGAGCGCACCCCGCCAGCAGGCAGCCGCAGGTCCGGGGCAGCCGGGCCAGCAGCACAATCTGTGCCGCCGTTCCCTCCCCGCTGCCCAGCAGGGCGGACAGCACCGCCCACGGCGGCAGGGACACCGGCCCCAGGCAGAGGCTGGCCGTGCCGCTGACGAAGAGCAGAGCCGCCAGGATGAGCAGCACGGGCGCGGGGTTATTTCGTCTCCGGATAGAGGATATCGGCCAATTTTTCATAGGATTCCCCCCACAGGGCGTTGGGCTTCAGGTTGTAGAGACGGTGCTCCAGGGTGTAAAACCGCCCCTCCTTCACCGCCCGGAGGGAGCCCCAGGCGGGGTTGGACAGCAGCGTCTTCTCCAGCGTCTCCCGGGCCTTGCTGGCGTCCGAGCCCTGGAGGACGGCAAAGATGTAGTCGGGGCCGGCGGCCAGAATGGCCTCCAGGCTTAGATCCTCCAGAAGGGCCCCGTCCTGATCGGCCACATTGACGCAACCCAGATCAGAGAGCATCTCCCCCAGGACAAAGTCCCGGCTTCCCTTCACCTTGCAGCTGGAGCCGGTGGCGCGGAGGCACAGCACCGTAGGGGCCGAACCGTCCTGGCGGGCGATGGCGGCGTCCACCTGGGCCTGGACATCCAGGCCGTATTTTTGGTAGTTCTCCGGACATCCAGTGAGCTGGGTGCAGATCTCCAGCATGCGGAGGTAGTCGTCAAAGCGCTGGATGTCAAAGCAGGCGGCGGGGATGCCGGCCTCCTCCAGGGTGGGCAGCAGGTCCACATCCGCCTGGGTGTTGGCGCTGGCCAGGATGAGGTCGGGCTGGGCGGCCAGCAGCACCTCCAGGCTGGGTTCCTTGACGGCCCCCAGGTCGGCCACAGACTCGTCCAGATTCAAATCAAAGGAGGTCCAGGCGTCCCCGGCGGCGGCCACCAGGGTGCCGGCGCCCCCGGCCAGGGTCCACACGTCCGCGAAGCTGCCGATGAGAGCGGCCACCCGCCGGGGCGGTGCGACAGAGAGCTCCCGGCCCAGATCGTCGGTGAAGGAGACGGCTTCCCCCGGCGCGGGGCTGAGGGCGCCCGGGGTGGAGTCGCCGGAGGCGGGGGGTGCCGCGCACCCGGCCAGCAGCAGGGGCAGGACACAAAACAGCGCGAGAAGACGGTTTTTCATAGGCCAATCCACTTTCCAAAAAGATGCTATTGATTATACTGTATTTCGACGTGAGTTGCAAGGCGTCCCTCTTCGGATTGTACGGATTGTACGGATATCATTTAAATTAAATAGCGGCGGACGGCGCGGCCTGCTGTCAGGCGGGACACCCGGTGCCTGACGAAAACGGCTTCATGGCGACTGTCAAAACTCTGGAATTGGTGGAGAACCTCACGGTGGAGGACACGGTGCTGTTCCTCCTCTCCGGCGGCGGCAGCTCTGCTACGGCCCGGATTGCCGGCCCGGATTCTCCCCTGCCAGGAGGAAAAAGTCGGAGCAAGCGTTACGCAGCTTGCTCCGACTCAATTCTATCCCACCGGCCTGACGGCGGCCTCCTCCACGGGCACCTCCCCGAAGGCGGTCAGCTCCTCTCCCTCGGAGACGAAGTGCAGCTCCTTCACCGCCTCCAGGGAGTACAGTGACTCCGCCAGGGAGCGCAAAATCAGCCGCTGCTGATCCACATCCTCCGGCAGAGCGGCCAGGGAGGCAGCGGGCAGTGAGATATAGCAGGCCCCGCTCTCCATGCGGACAAAGCTAATCTGGAACGCCTCCGGGATCACCCGGTTCAGATCCCGGTTCTCAGGCCCCGCCAGCAGGGCGGCTACCAGATTCTCAGCCACCGTCTGCCCCTCGTAGATCTCCAGCGTCCTCTCCTCGCCGGTAAGCGCCCCCTCCCCGTCCAGGAAATACAGGGTCACCTGTACGGTGTGGAGCACGTCGTCCATGTCGGAGAGGAGCACATCCCGCTCATAGAAGAACTGCTTGGGCTGCTGGCCCATGTTCCGCCCCTGGGCGGTGACAGACACGGCGTTGATGCCCTCCAGGGCGGTGAGGGACAGGGTGAGGCAGTAGTCCGCCAGACTCAGATCCACCCCGGAGAGCTGGTTAAAGGCACTGGACAGGTCCACATAGGCCCACCCATCCCTGAGATCCAAATTCACCAGCTCCACATTCTCCGGCAGGGGACTGACGAGAGTGCCGTCCGCGCTGCCGGCCAGCAGCCGCTCCACCACGGCCCGGGCCGTCTCCGCCACGCCGGCGTCCGCCTCCAGGGCCAAGTTCTCATAGCTGCCCCGGATTCTGTCGCCGCCACGGGCCTCCATCTCCGGGACCAGGTAGTAGATGAGGCTGCCCTCCTCCCCATTTTCCGGATCCGCCGGCGCGGAGCATGCGGTCAGAAGCAGAAAAAAGAGGCACACAAGGGCCATCCGCCTTCTCACAGCGTCCCCTCCCCTCTCTCAATGCACGGCATCGTCACCACAAAGCGGGTGCCGCCGGCGGGGATGCTCTCTGCCCGGACGGCGCCGCCCCGGCGGCTGACCGTGTCGCTGACAATGCTCAGGCCCAGGCCCGTGCCGCCGGCGGCCCGGGAGCGGGCCTTGTCCACCCGGTAGAACCGCTTGAAGATGTTGGACAGGTCCTCCTCCGGGATGCCGATGCCATTGTCCTCCACCGTGAGGACCGTGGCCTCCCCCTCTCCCCTGGCGTAGACGCGCACGGACCCGCCGGGGCGGTTGTATTTCACCGCATTCTCCGCCAGATTGTACAGGATCTGATACAACTCCCCCTCGGTGGCCACCACCTCCGCGCCGGCGTCCACATGGGTATAGATGGCGACTCCCTTCTCCTCCGCTACGGGCCGCAGCATCCGCACCACCCGCTCCAGCACGGGGGCCACCTCCACACAGGAGGGCGTCTCCAGCGCGCCGCTGTCCAACCGCGTCAGGCGCAGCAGATCCTCGGTGATGCGGCTGAGGCGCTCGGCCTCCTGGCCGATGTCGCTGACAAACTCCCGGGCGGTCTCGTTGTCCATATTCTGATTCTGTAAAATAGAGTCGGTCAGCAGCCGGATGGAGGCCAGGGGCGTCTTCAACTCGTGGGAGGCGTCGGAGACGAACTGCCGCCGTGCGTTCTCCGTCTCCTGGAGGCGGTCCACCAGGTCGTTGAACTCCCCGGCAATCTGGGTGAACTCGTCGTGGCCGCTGAGCCGGGCCCGCTGGTTGTAGGCCCCCTCCCGGACGCCCCGGATGGCGGTCTGGAGGGCCCCCAGCCGCATGGTCAGCTGGCGGCCGAAGATGAGGCTCACCACCACCATCACCAGCGCCAGGAAAGCCGACACCAGCAGGAGATTGTTTTGCAGCGTCCGCAGCAGCGCCGCCTGCTGGGTGTCGTACTCATAGACGTACACCCCGCCGATGATCTGGTTCCGGTACAGCACCGGCTGGGCGGCGCTGGAGTGGAAGGCCCCGTCCTGATAGACGCTGTACCAGGCGATGTTGCCCTGAAGGGCCTCCACCAGCTCGTTATAAAATAAGTAGTACCCCTGGGCGTTTCCCACCTCGCGGGTGTCGTAGAGGACCCGTCCGTAGCTGTCCGTCACAATGGCCCGGGAGACGCCCTCCGGCTCCACGGCGGCCATGGCCTCCGCCACGTTCTCCCCGGTGAGCCGGTCCAGGCCGGCGACGGCCGCGTTGATGGCGGCGGCGGAGCCGAGAAGGGTGGTCCGCTTGGCCCGGACCACCAGATCCTCGCTGACCAGCAGGGGATAGGTGTTCATGAGGGCCATGACCACCATCAGTATGGCGATGTAGCTGGCGCTGAGCTTCAGCCGCCATGTCATCCTAGCCTTTGAAATAGTACCCCACTCCCCACTTGGTCATGATATACCGGGGCTCGGCAGGCGTCGGCTCCAGCTTCTCCCGCAGGCGGCGGATATGGACGTCCACCGTCCGGTAGTCCCCGGCGTAGGAGTAGCCCCACACCACGTTCATCAGATTCTCCCGGCTGTACACCCGGCGGGGATTCTTCATCAGAAGCTCAATGAGATCGTACTCCTTGGCGGTGAGATCCACCGTCTCCCCGTCCCGGATGGCCACCCGCTGCTCGGTGTCCAGGGTGATGCTCCCCACGGTGATCCGCTTGGCGGGCCGGCCCTGGGCCCCGCCGGAGGCCCGGCGCAGCATGGCCCGGATCCGGGCTTTCAGCTCCAGGATGTTGAAGGGCTTGGTGATGTAATCGTCGGCCCCGCACTCGAAGCCGATGATCTTGTCCGTGTCCTCGCTGCGGGCCGTCAGCATGATGATGGGCACGTTGCTGAACTCCCGGATGCGCATACAGGCCTCCAGGCCGTCGATCTCCGGCATCATCAGATCCAGGATGATGAGGTCGAACTTCCCCTCCCGGGCCAGCTCTACCGCCGTCAGGCCGTCGTAGGCGCACTCCACCTGGTAGCCCTCATTCTCCAGGTTGAACTTAATCCCCTTCACCAGCAGCCGCTCGTCGTCCACTACCAATATCTTCATTCGTCTGCCTCCTCCGCAGGCTCGTCCGTTTCTTCCACAGTAACGCTGTCCCGGAATCTCTCCATGGTGGCCTCCCCGATGCCCTTAACCTCCAGCAGGTCCTCCACCGACCGGAAGGGGCCGTTGGCCTCCCGGTAGTCGATGATGCGCCGGGCCAGGGCCGGGCCGATGCCGGGCAGGGTCTCCAGCTCCTCCGCCCCGGCGGTGTTGATGTTGACCAATGTTGGTTCCTCCGGCTCCGCCGCCTCCGGGGCCACGGGGCCCTCCGCCCGGCGCTGGGTGGAGACGGTGTAGTCCGCCCCGGGGGCGGTCCCGCTCTCCCGCAGATAGGCAAACCACACGCCGGCCAAAAACACCGCCGTCAGCGCCAGAATGAGAATTTCCGTTTTTGTTACTTTTCTGAGCACTTTCACGGTTGAACTCCCGTTTCTTTTTTGCTATACTGGTGGACAGAACCGTCCGCGCCCCTCCCGCGGGGTCCGGCGGCGCCCTGTCTCATTCACAGTATACCATATTTTTACGGAGATTGATATGAAAACTCGCCGTTTTTTCTCGCTTTTTTTGAGCCTCCTGATTATCGCCCTTCTAACCGTGCCCGCCCTGGCGGCGGACGGCGACACCGGCAGCATCGCCGAGGGGGAGATCCGCGCCAAGGCCGCCCTGCTCATTGACCCGGACACGGAGGAGATCCTGTACGCCCGCAACATCCATGAGCGCCTCTATCCCGCCAGCCTCACCAAGATCATGACCTGCCTTCTGGTGCTGGAGGCCATTGACGACGGCACCCTCACCCGGGACAAGGTCCTCACCGCCTCGGAGACCGCTATCAACGCCGTACCCGCCGACGGCAGCAACGTGGGCATCAAGCCCGGCGAAGAGCTGACGGTGGAGGAGCTGCTCTACTGCATCATGCTCTCCTCCGCCAACGAGGGCTGTAACATATTCGCCGAGGCGGTGTCCGGCACCATCGACGCCTTTGTGGAAAAGATGAACGCCAAGGCTGCGGCCCTAGGCTGCGAGGACACCCACTTTGTGAACACCAATGGCCTGCCCGACTCCAACCACTACACCACCGCCTGGGATCTGTACCTGATTACCAAGGAGGCCCGGAAGCACCCGGACTTCATGCCCCTGGTGAACACTGCCCACCACGAGGTGCCCGCCACCAACCTGCACGAGGCCCGCTCCCTCTGGAGCACCAACTACTTAATCTGCGGCTACCGCACCAAAAGCTACCTCTACCCAGGCGCCGAGGGCATCAAGACCGGCTCCACCAGCGCCGCTGGCTACTGCCTGGTGTCCTCCGCCACCAAGAATGGCCGCGGCGTGGTCAGCGTGGTGCTGGGGGCCGAGCAGGTGGAGAGGGTCGGCGAGGAAGACGGCAAGCCCTACAAGGTCACGGAGAGCTTCTCCGAAACCGTCCGGCTCTTTGACTGGGGGTTTGACAACTTCTCCCGGCAGGTCATCGTCACCGCCGACGAGCTGGTGTGCGAGGTGCCGGTGACCCTCTCCCAGGAGCAGAACGCCGTGAAGGTCCACCCGGACCAGGAGATTGCGCGGCTTCTGCCCAAGGAGCTGGAGGGCCATCTGGAAGAGGAGATGGAGCGGAAGATTACCCATGTGGACAGCGTGGAGGCCCCGGTGACAAAGGGGCAGGTGCTGGGGCAGATGACCATCAGCTATAACGATACGGTCTACGCCACGGTGAATCTGCTGGCGGACGAGGACGTGGCCGCCTCCCCCCTGCTGGTGTTCCGGCGGGACCTGCTGGAGTTCCTGCACCGGCCCATCGTGTGGGCCGCCGCCGCGGCCGCCCTGCTGCTGATTTTGGTGATCATCGTGGTGCGCGTCCGGGCCAGCTCCCGCCAGCGGCGCTACGGAGGCGGGAGCCGCAGCGGCTACAAGGGCCGGCGGCGGAAATGATCCCCTACATAACTATAGAAAAGAGGGCGCGGCCAAAGGCCGCGCCCTCTTTGTCAGCATGGATGCTTCAGTATCTGATCTGCCCCTGCCAGTTCTCGGAGGCCACGGCGTAGGGGATGCCCTTGGCGTTGTGGAACTGCATGAACTTCAGGGAGTAGATGTCACAGGAGATGTAGCGCTCGTAGTCGGGCTGGTACAGCACCAGGTAGTCGCTGCCCACTGTGTAGAGGATGCCCCGCCAGGTCACGGACTGCCCCGTGCCGATGAGGAAGGTGCCCACTACAAAGTAGCCGATGTTGCGCTCCAGGAGGCAGCGCAGGGAGCTTTGATACGCCTCCCTGCTGTTGGCGGGCCCATTGGCCATGGAGACGGGGTTCCTCATCCGCTCAGCCTGGGCCGCGGCGCTGGACATGCCGGTCCCCTCGCTTCTCATGCCGTGGTCCGGCACAGGGGGCATGCCGTCCTGGCTGGACATATCCTCGTTACAGGGCGGAACATCATAGGTCTGCGCGCCGGGGGAGGCCGGCTGGGGGGTGCCGTAGATCCAGCTGCCGCTGACCTCGCCGGCCGGGAATCGGATCATGCCGGTCTCGTCGGGCGCGGGGGGCCGCTGGCAGCAGCCGCGCATTTCCATTATGGTCTGGTTGGTATCGTTAGCCATTCATATGTCACTCCTTCATGGGTCAACGCTATGTGTCATAGTACGAGTTGGTGGGATTATAGAAACAGTGGTCCCCGATGCGGGTCTGCCAATAACCCACATTGGAGGGAAAGAAATTGCGGCACTCCGGCCCGTAGGGATTGTAGAACCACAGGGATTCCGCCACATCCGGCAGGCGGTTGCCGGCGATGGCCCAGTCCGCAATCTCGTAGTGGATGGCCTCGGGCCGCATGTTGTAGATATTCTGGGGGTTGTAGGTGCCGCCCTCTGTCTCGCTGGCACAGACAAACTGATAGGGCTGGAAGATGATGTTGCGGATGCTCCCCTGCCCTACCCGGGCATACTCGCCGCCGGAGGCGTTGACCCGGTTCATCACCACGCCGGCCACCGCCTTCATGCCGTTTTCCCCCTCGCCGCCGGACTCGCATTGAATGAGGCGGGCCAGCAGCTCTCTCTCGGAATAAGCCATAGGTACTTCACACTCCTAGCCATGCCCATTGTATGCGCGGCCCTCCCCTCCTGTGATCCCCCGCCGGACGCGGAGAGGCCCCGGGCGTCTGCCCGGGGCCTCTCCCCATGCTATGTCCCTCTTTACTTCCCGGCGGCCAGGGCGGCCTTCAGCGCCCTGGACAGCTGGTCCGGGCAGCTGGTCTCCTTCCAGCCGCAGCGGATGCCCTGCAGTCTCTCGACGGCCTCCTCGGCCTTCATGCCGGCCACCAGCCGGCTGATGCCCTGCAAATTGCCGTTGCAGCCGCCGGTGAAGGCCACCGACTTGATGATGCCGTCCTCCAGCTCCACATCGATTTGGGTGGAGCAGGTGCCGCTGGTCTTGTACGCGTAGGTCATATGCTGTCTCTCCTTTGTGTGATTGCCGCCTGGCGGCTTACTTCCTCTCTATCATAGCCGATTTTTTCGCCGCTGGCAAGCCCTTTCCGCCCCTTTTCCCCCCGCCCGCCAGAAAGGATCTTTCAAAAGCTTCCGAAAAACTGTTGAAAAACGTAGCGGTTTGGCATATGATAGAGGCGCGAAGGTCATGGGGACAGGCGTCCCCCAGGGGGAATCCCCCAGGCCAAACAAAGGAGGATCACCCCATGAGAGTAATTACCGGCATTGCCCGGGGCCGCAGGCTGGGTGAGCTGGAGGGCCTGGAGACCCGCCCCACCACCGACCGGGTGAAGGAGGGCATGTTCAACGTCATCCAGTTCGACATTGAGGGCCGCCGGGTGCTGGATCTCTTTGCCGGCACCGGCCAGCTGGGCATCGAGGCCCTCAGCCGGGGCGCCGCCTCCGCCGTGTTCGTGGACTGCCGCCGGGACGCGGCGGCCCTGGTGCGGGAGAATCTGCGGCGCACCAACCTCTCCGAGCGGGCCCGGGTCGTCCAGGGGGACTCTCTGGGTTTTCTCGCCTCCTGCCGGGAGAAATTCGACCTGATCTTCATCGACCCGCCCTACGCCGCCGGGCTGTGGGAAAGTGCGATAAATGCCATTTCTCAGTTTGACATTTTGTCAAACCATGGTATAATATTGTGCGAGGCCCCGCTGGATCGGGACATGCCCGCCGTGGAGCCCCCCTGCAGGTTACACCGGGTGTACCGCTACGGCAGGATCAAGGTCACCACCTACCGCCGGGAGGAGGAGAGCGACACATGAGAATCGCCGTCTGCCCCGGCAGCTTCGACCCCATCACCGTGGGCCACCTGGACGTGGTGGAGCGCGCCGCCGCCGTCTTCGACAAGGTGGTGGTGTGCGTCATGGTCAACGCCGAGAAGCACAGCCGCTTCACCCTGGATCAGCGGCTGGAGATGGTCCGGGCCGCCGTGGCCCACCTGCCGGGCGTGGAGGCCGCCGCCTGCGCCGGACTTCTGGCCGGCTTCGCCCGGGAGAAGGGGGCCTGCGCCCTGGTAAAGGGGGTGCGGGGGGTCTCGGACTTTGACTGGGAGTGCCAAATCGCACAGATCAACCGGGAGCTGTGTCCCGGGCTGGACACGCTGTTCCTGCCCGCCCGCAGCGAACACCTGCATATCAGCTCCACCATGGTGCGGGAGATGATCCGCTACCACCAAAATTTAGACAACTGCGTACCGGCCGGCGCAGCAGCGGTCCTCCGGCGGATATTAAAGGAAGAGGGTTAAAGCCATGGCAAACGATGTTCAATATTTGATTGATATGCTCTACGAGATGATCGACGGAGCAAAGGGCGTCCTCATGAGTCCGGACAAGTGCATCATCGTGCGGGAGGACGCGCTGGACCTGCTGGACGAGCTGCGGGGCCAGCTGCCCCTGGAGCTGAAGAAAGCCCAGGAGCTGATCCGCGCCAGGGACGATTTTGTCGAGAACGCCAAGAAGGAGGCCGAGAAGGTCCGCCGCCAGGCGGATCTGGACGCCAAGGCCATTGTGGGCGAGAGCGAGATTACCCGCATTGCCCGGGACAAGGCCCGGGATATGCTCAGGCGGGCCGACGAGCGCAGCAAGGTCATGGTGAGCGTCACCAATGAGTACACCGATGACGCCCTCCGCCGCACGGAGGAGGCCATCGAGCAGGCCCTCCAGGAGATTCGGGACTCCCGCGCCCGCTTCAAGGCCGTCTCCAATGAGAAGCTCCAGGCACAGCGGGCCAAGCTGGAGGAGCAGTCCCCCTCCTCCGACAATCAGGACGCGTAATTTTCGGCGAATTACACAAACTTTTGCCGCTGTTTTCTCCGACAATTGACCACAAATCCATACCTAGTGGACTGCGACGTCCCTGGCACAACATCTTGTGCTTGGGACGTTTTCTTTTTGGCGCTTTATTTGGAACATGCGTTTTGAATTGCAAAAAGTCCCGTTTTTCCGCAGAAAACCAGATTTTGCTCCCAAAATAATAAAAAAATTTGCGCTTGCATTTCTCGGGCTGTTGTAGTAAACTAAAACCAAAGTGGTGAAGTGTGGGGAGAAATGTCACGATGCCCCTCACAGAACCGTCCTCCGCCCTGGATTGTCCGGCGGCGGGGGCGGCTTTTCGCCGCTATTGCGCGGGAGAGGCAGGTGGGGACAGCGTGATTGGCCAGTACATCAACAAAATCGACGCCAAGGGGCGCCTCGCCATCCCCGCCAAGTACCGGGAGGAGCTGGGCGACACGTTCTATGTCACCATCGGCCTGGACGGGTGCCTCTCCGTCTACTCCGACACCAAGTGGGCGGAGATGACCGCCAAGTACGACGCCCTGCCCCAATCCAAGGCCCGGTCCATGCGGGCTTTCTTCGCCAACGCCGCCAAGTGCGACCCGGACGCCCAGGGCCGCATCCTGATTCCCGCCAAGCTGCGGACCTACGCGGCCCTGAACAAGGACGTGGTCATCAATGGACGGTCCAAGTGCGTGGAGCTGTGGAACCCGGAGCGGTGGGCCCCCATCGAGCTGGACGGCCTGGACCCCGACAACCTGGCCGCGTCCATGGAGGAGCTGGGCATTTAATATGGAGAACTACGGACACAAGCCGGTGCTGCTCCGGGAGTGCCTGGAGGCCCTGGCCATCCGGCCGGAGGGCACCTATGTGGACGGCACCCTGGGCCGGGCGGGCCACTCGCTGGAGATTCTCCGCCGCCTGACCACCGGCCGGCTTATCGGCATCGACCGGGACGGCGCCGCCATTGAGGCCGCCAGAGAGCGGCTGGCGGAATTTGGGGACCGCTTCCTCCCCGTCCGGGGCAACTTCCGGGATTTGGACGCCATCCTCCGCAGTCTGGACGTGGACAAAGCGGATGGGATGCTCTTCGACCTGGGCGTCTCCTCCCCCCAGCTGGACGACCCCGCCCGGGGCTTCAGCTACATGCACGACGCGCCCCTGGACATGCGCATGGACGGCACGGCCTCCCTGGACGCCAGAACCGTGGTGAACACCTGGAGCTGCGACGAGCTGCGGCGCATTCTCTTCGACTACGGCGAGGAGCGGTACGCCCCCCAGATTGCCCGGGCCATTGTCCGGCGGCGGGAGGACATGCCCATTGAGACCACCGGGGATCTGGTGGATATCATCCGCTCGGCCATACCGGCCAAGGCCCTCCGGGAGAAGCAGCACCCCGCCAAACGCACCTTCCAGGCCATCCGCATCGCCGTCAACGGTG
>CANRHK010000013.1 GCA_947630395.1 uncultured Oscillospiraceae bacterium | reverse complement strand
TCAACCGCAGCGCCCTGTCCCACGAGCTGAGCCTCATGCGGCGGGAGGGGCTCATCGACTTCCGGAAAAACCGGTTTACCCTGCTGGGGCTTAACGCCGCCCCGCCGGAGCCGCCCCGGTGAATTTCGGGCCCTTTTTGTGCAAAATTGCCTTTGACAAATCCCCGAAAAGTGTTAGAATATAGGCAAACGTGTGGCGTAACTGCGTAAATCCAGTTTTTCGCCGCACGTTTATTTTTTAGAACAGGAGAGCGGAATCATGAAGCGTGTCAAGGCGGCGTGCCTCTGCCAGACCCTGCACTTTTTGCTGAAGGAGGATATGGACCGCGAGTTCGCGGTGAAGCAGGTGGCCGCCGAGGTGGAGCACTACAAGCAGGGGCTGGATCGCAATCGCACCCAATACAGAATCCTGGAGGAGTCCACACAGCCGGACGGCTCCGTGATCATCCGGATCATCCGGCAGTACAACACCTGCCCGGTGGGAAATTATCTGGACGAAAAGGCCCTTTGATATCTCCGGAGGGAATCATATGTACGCGACTGGGACATTGATCTTTTATGGCCGCACAGGCGTCTGCCGGGTGGAGCGCGTGACGGAACAGACGCTGCCCGGTGAGAAAAAGCCGGTTCCCTACTACCTCATGTGCCCCCTCTATCAGAAGGGCACCATCGGGGCGCCGGTGGAGAAGGTGGAGGACGGCACCATTTTCTCCCGGCCCATCATGGACAGAGACGAGGCCCGGGCCTTTATCCAGGCCCTGCCCACCGTGAAAGCCGAGCCCTACCACAACCAGAACCTCCACCAGCTCCGGGACCACTACCGCCAGCAGCTCCAAAGCTTCTCCTGCCTGGACATGGCCCGGCTGCTGCGCTCCATCTACGCCAAAAAGCGGCAGGCGGAGGACAAAAACCGGCGGCTGGGCGCGGTGGACCGGCAGTTCATGGAGGAGACGGAGGCGCTCCTCTACGGGGAGCTGGCCGCGGCGCTGGACATTGACCGGGACCAGGTCCGGGGCTATATCGCCGACGCCCTCGGCGGGCGGCGGGAGACCACGGCCTAACATAGCATAAAGCGCAAAAAGGATGGGACTTTTTTCGTCCCATCCTTTTTTGTTCCAACTGTAAAAGTGCCCCGCAGAAGCCGTGTGAGCCCTGTTATAACCTGCACACACTAGGCAGGTGGGTC
This sequence comes from uncultured Oscillospiraceae bacterium, assembly GCA_947630395.1. GTDB lineage: Bacteria > Bacillota > Clostridia > Oscillospirales > Oscillospiraceae > Pelethomonas. Next base: position 21,038 of record CANRHK010000013.1, on the reverse strand, counting down.
GCCTGCACCGTCCTTTACTGCTTCCAACTTCCAACCGCAGGTATGGCAGCCGGGAGGCCTGCAAACCAGACGATGAACCAGCATCCCTTATAACAGAATGTGGGTTAAAAAAAGGCCCATCACGCACCCCGCAGGGCACCATTTCAGCTTATGCAAATTTGTCCGCCGGGGGAACCTTTCCGCCGCTTTCCGCGTCTATAGGGGTGAGCGGCCCTACTCGTCCTCCTCATCCTCGAAAAGGCGCTCCATAAAGAGGTTGTACACCTCGTCCAGCTCCTCGTCGGTGTCCAGGGTGGAGAGCAGCTCCTCCCCGTCTTCCACAATGGACTTGAGGATGACCATGCCGTAGTCGTCGCTGTCCTCGTCCTCCCCGTCCTCCACGGCGGGGAAGAAAGCCATGTAGGTCTGCCCATTGTGCTCCAGGGCGTCCACAAACTCCAGCTCGATGTCGTTGCCGTCCTCGTCGGTGACGGTGATGAAATTGGGACCAAACTCGTCGCTCACAGACAGCGCCTCCTTTCGCTCCCGCGCCGGCCGGCGGGACCTGGCTGGGGTCTCCCGGCCCGGTACCTATAGTGTACCCGTTTTTCACGCAAATTGCAAGAGGAATTCCTTGTGACATTTCGACGATTTCCACCCCGCTTTTTTGTAGCGAATGAAGAATTTACGTCCCCTCCCCCCGGCAGGCATGGACTTTTTGCTCTTTACCCCCTTTTCGGGGTTGACAGACCGTGTTATACTGTAGAGTAACCTATTTCAGGTACGCTTTCATCCGGCCTCTCCCAGGGTGGGACGGGCCTTCTCCCCAGCTTCGGACCATATGACGATATAAAAAAAGGAGGTACATCGCGCATGGCTCGTGCCAATACCGGCGCTCCGTCCCCCGAGGGCGCCGCCCCCCGCAAAAAGAAAAAGAAGAGAAGCGTATGGCGCATCATCCTCTCCATCATCGGAAAGCTTCTCCTGACGGTTTTCACCCTTTGCGTCATCGGGGTGATAACCGTGGTCATCTTCGCCAACTTCTTTATGTCCTACGCCAACAACGTGCTGGTCCCCTCCCTGGAGGACATCCGGGCGGAGGAGATCACCATGTCCCTGGCGTCCACCATCTACTGCAAAAATCCGGACTACGTGGAGGGCCAGAGTCCCGCCAGCGAGGAGTGGCTGCCCCTCCGGGTCATCAAGACCACGGAGAGCAACCGGGAGCTCATCGAGTACGACGACCTGCCCGACCACCTCATCAAGGCCCTGGTGGCCATTGAGGACAAGCGGTTCTGGGATCACCACGGCGTGGACTGGAAGGGCACCGCCCGGGCCACCCTCTACACCCTCACGGGCCGGGACACCCAGGGCGGCTCCACCATCACCCAGCAGCTGCTGCGGAACATCACCGAGGACCGGCAGGTGACGGTGCTGCGGAAATTCCGGGAGATCTTCCGGGCCCTGGAGTTTGAGAAGCACACCAGCAAGGAGGACATTCTCACCCTCTACCTCAACCGGGTCACCTTCGGCCACGCCCAGGGCATCGGCATGGCCGCCAAGGTGTACTTCGGCAAGAGCGTATCCGAGCTGGATCTGGCGGAGAGCGCCGCCCTCATCGCCATCACCAACAACCCCTCCCTCTACGACCCCTTCTTTACCATCGAATACAAGCAGGAGGACGGCACCGTCAAGACGCCCCGGGACTTCAACAAGAAGCGCCAGACCGACATCCTGTGGGAGCTGTGGAACCAGGGCATCATCTCCGAGGCGGAGTACCAGGCCGCCAAGGACGAGTTTTTGATGTTCACCGACACCGACGAGTACAAGGCCCTCCACGGCGACGGGCCCATCGAGGGCGGGGACGGCGGCGAGGGCGACACCGACACCTCCGAGGACGACGGCAGCGTCATCGCCCTCCACACCGGCGTGTACACCTGGTTTGAGGACGCGGTCATCGACGACGCCATTGAGCTCATCATGGAGCAGCAGGGCATCGGCCGCACCGCCGCCATCGACAAGCTCTACGGCGGCGGCTACCACATCTACACCACCCTGGATCTGGATATCCAGGAGATTGTGGACAAGGTGTACGAGGACCCCTCCAACTTCCCCTACACCTCCAGGGGCGGCCAGCAGTTGAACTCCGCCATCACCGTGGTGGACCCCTATACCGGCGACGTGGTGGCCATGGCCGGCGGCGTGGGGGAGAAGACGGAGAGCCGCAGCCTGAACCTGGCCCGCAGCCGGCGGCAGGTGGGCTCCTCCATCAAGCCCGTGGCCGTCTACGCCCCCGCCATTGACGCGGGGATCATCGGCCCGGGCAGCATCATCGACAACTACCCCATCACGATTGGCTCCTCCGGCACGGGCTACCCCAAGAATGACAGCGGCGGCTACACCGGCCCCGTCACCATTAAATACGGCGTCCAGAGATCCCTCAACTGCGTCTCCGCCCAGACGCTGAAGAAGCTGGGCCTTGCCAACTCTTTCGATTTCATGGAAAACAACCTGGGCTTTGACCTGAGCGCCGAGGACCTGGACTACGGCCCTCTGGCCATGGGCGGCCTCCACAACGGTCTCACCACCCAGGAGATGGCCGCGGCTTTCGGCGCCTTTGTCAACGAGGGCATCTACAACAGCCCCAGGACCATCATCCGCATCGAGTCCAACGACCACTCCGAGGTGATTGTGGACAACCCGGTGAACTCCCGGGTGGCCATGAAGGAGTCCACCGCCTATCTGATTAACGGGCTGCTGACCAACGCCGTCAACAACGGCACCGGCCACGAGGCCAAGTTCAGCGGCATGACTGTGGCCGGCAAGACCGGTACCACCAACAACAAGTTTGTCCGCTACTTTACCGGCTACACCCCTTACTACGCCGCCGCCGTTTGGACGGGCTACAAGGACAAGGACGAGGCGATCAACGCTGGCAACTCCAACCCGGCGGCCGTGGTGTGGAATAAGGTCATGTCCCAGATCCACCAGAACCTGGAGAACAAGTCCTTCTTCGACAAGCCCGACGGCATCACCACCGCCACCATCTGCGCGGACTGCGGCCTGCTGGCCAGCGACCTCTGCTCCCAGGACTACCGGGGCAGCCGGGTCACATCCGGAGAGTTCCCGGTGGACGCCGTGCCCAAGGAGCGCTGCACCTGCCACGTGGAGGTCCAGGTCTGTGTGGACCCGGAGACCGGCGAGGCCTACCTGCCCAACGAGTACTGCCCGGAGGAGACCGTCGTCACCCGGGTCATGCTCTCCGGCCGGGAGTTCCTCCAGTCGGGCGGCGGCTACGTCCAGTGCAGCGATGAGGACGCCCATCTGACCTGGCTGAAGATAAAGGGCACCTGCCCCATCCACGACGAGAACTACGTGCCCGACAACCCCAACGCGCCGGTTACGACTACCGACCCCAACGACCCCAACTACGACCCCAGGCTGGACCCCAACAGTCCCCTCTATGACCCCGGCTACGACCCCCGGCTGGACCCCGACAGCCCCTTCTATGACCCCAACTACAACCCCGGAGGCGGCGATCCCGCCGTCCCCGGCGACCCCGGCTACGTCTGGCCCGACGAACCGGACAACCCCGGTGACTCCGGCGGCGACGACGGCGGCGGCGGAATTATCCCCACGGCGCCGGACATTCCCGGTTAACCGCCCACCCCATAATTTCTCTTGCCGGCCTCCTTTGGGGGGCCGGCTTCTCTCTGCGGAAAATATGCGGCATTTTGCAAAAAGCGGTTGAATCCGCCGGAATTTTTCTGTATAATAAGGGTAGAGTCTTATTCACTTTTACCAATAAGGAGGCGCGCCATGGCGACGTTTACCGTCAACGGCAAGACCGTGACCACCGATAAGAACCAGAAGCTGATCCGCTTCCTCCGGGACGAGCTGCGCCTGACCTCCGTGAAGGACGGGTGCAGCGAGGGGGCATGCGGCACCTGCACCGTGCTCATCGACGGCAAGGCATCCCGGGCCTGCGTGTTCACCACCGGCAAGCTGGCGGGCAAGTCCGTCGTCACCGTGGAGGGCCTCAGCGGCTTTGAGAAGGAGGTCTATACATACGCCTTCGGCGAGGCCGGAGCGGTCCAGTGCGGCTTCTGCATCCCCGGCATGGTCATGGCCGCCAAGGGGCTGCTGGACGTCAACCCCTCCCCCACGGAGGAGGAGATTCGCTTCGCCCTCCGCACCAACATCTGCCGCTGCACCGGCTACGCCAAGATTGTGAAGGCCGTCCAACTGGCGGCGGAGTACCTGCGGGCGGGCGCGGTGCCCAAGGAGGAGAAGTCCTGGAAGCTGGGCTCCTCCGTCCACCGCATCGACGTGGCGGAGAAGGTCCAGGGCACGGGTCTCTACCCGGACGACGTGTACATGGACGGCATGATCTACGCCTCCGCCGTCCGCAGCGCCTATCCCCGGGCCGTGGTGAAGGCCATCCGGGCCGAGGAGGCCCTGGCCCTGCCGGGGGTCGTCGGGGTCTACACCGCGGAGGACATCCCCGGCACAAACAAGGTGGGCCACCTGGTGAAGGACTGGGACACCATGATCCCCGTGGGCGGCACCACCCACTACCTGGGGGACGCCATCTGCATCGTGGCCGCCGAGAACCAGGAGATCCTGGAGAAGGCCAAGCGGATGGTCCACGTGGAGTACGAGGTGCTCACGCCGGTGCGCTCCCCCCAGGAGGCCATGGCCTACGACGCGCCCCCGGTCCACCGGTCCGGCAACCTCTTCGCCCACAAGCACATCCAGCGCGGCAACGCCGCCCTGGCCATCGCCCGCAGCGCCCATGTGCTGACCCGCCGGTTCTACACCCCCTACACCGAGCACGCCTTCCTGGAGCCGGAGTGCGCGGTGGCCTACCCGGAGGGGGACGGCGTCGTGATTCTCTCCACGGACCAGGGAGCCTACGACACCCAGCACGAGACCGCCCCCATGCTGGGTCTGCCTTTGGAGAAGGTAAAGGTCCGGAACATGCTGGTGGGCGGCGGCTTCGGCGGCAAGGAGGACGTGACGGTCCAGCACCACGCCGCCCTGGTGGCCTACCTCACGAAGCGCCCGGTGAAGGTGAAGCTGAGCCGGGCGGAGAGCCTGCTCATTCACCCCAAGCGGCACCCCATGGAGATGGAGTTCGCCCTGGGCTGCGATGAGAACGGCGTCATCCAGGGCGTGGCGGCCAACGTCATCGCCGACACCGGGGCCTACGCCTCCCTGGGGGGCCCCGTGCTGGAGCGGGCCTGCACCCACGCCTCGGGCCCCTACCACTACGAGAACTTCCAGGTGGACGGCTACGCCTACTACACCAACAATCCCCCCGCCGGGGCCTTCCGGGGCTTCGGCGTGACCCAGACCTGCTTCGCCATCGAGTCTCTGCTCAACGAGATGGCGGATATCGTGGGCATCTCCCCCTGGGAGATCCGCTACCGCAACGCCATCCGCCCCGGCGAGGTGCTGCCCAACGGGCAGATTGTGGGGCCGGAGACCGGCCTGGTGGAGACGCTGGAGGCGGTGAAGCCCTACTACGACGCGGGCAAGTATGTGGGCATCGCCTGCGCCATGAAGAACGCCGGCGTGGGCGTGGGCATCCCCGACTGGGGCCGCTGCCGCCTGGCGGTGGAGGACGGCAGGGTCCACATCTACGCCGGGGCCTCCTGCATCGGCCAGGGCCTGGGCACGGTGCTGACCCAGATGTGCTGCGAGCAGCTGGACCTGGGGCCGGAGAGCGTGGTCTATGAGCACTCCAACACCTACGAGGCCCCGGACTCCGGCACCACCTCCGGCTCCCGCCAGACCCTGGTCACCGGCGAGGCCTGCCGCCGGGCCTGCGTGGAGCTGAAGAAGGCCCTGGAGGGCAAGTCCCTGGCCGATCTGAACGGCACAGACTACTTCGGCGAGTACCTGGCCAAGACCGACCCCCTGGGGGCCAAGGTCAAGAACCCGGTGAGCCACGTGGCCTACGGCTACGCCACACAGGTGTGCGTCCTGGGGGACGACGGCAGGGTCAAGCAGATTGTGGCGGCCCACGACGTGGGCAAGGCCGTGAACCCGGTGGCCTGCGAGGGACAGATTGAGGGCGGCGTGGTCATGTCCATGGGCTTCGCCCTGACGGAGAGCTACCCGGTGGTGGACTGCAAGCCCACCGCCAAGTATGGCACCCTGGGCCTGCTGAAGGCCAACCAGGTGCCGGAGATTGTGCCCATCGTGGTGGAGAAGCCGGGGCTGGACGTGGCCTGCGGGGCCATCGGTGTGGGGGAGATTACCTCCATTCCCACCGCCCCCGCCATCGCGGACGCCTATTTCCGCTACGACGGCCAGCGCCGCACCAGCCTGCCCCTGGAGGGCACGCCCTACAGCAAGAAGAAATAATCTGAATACGGCAACAGGAGGAAACAGCGATGAAAAAACTGGGCTTTGGCATGATGCGCCTGCCCATGCCCGACCCCAAGAACCAGGGGACCGTTGACGTGGAGCAGGTCCGCCGGATGGTGGACACCTTCCTGGATCGGGGGTTTATCTACTTTGACACCGCCTACTTCTACCACGAGGGCCAGAGCGAGAACGTGGTCCGGGAGGCCCTTACCTCCCGGTACCCCCGGGACAAGTTCCTGCTGGCGGACAAAATGCCCGTTTCCATCCTCCAGGACAAGGGCCCGGAGGACCAGGACCGCATTTTCCATGAGCAGCTGGAGAAATGCGGCGTGGACTACTTCGACTACTACCTGGTCCACTGCCTCAACAGCCGCTACTACCCCTCCACCGCCCCCGGCCGGCTGGACACCTTCGGCTATCTGGCGAAGCAGCGGGAGGCGGGGAAAATCCGCCACCTGGGCTTCTCCTTCCACGACAAGGCCGACGTGCTGGACCGGATTCTCACCGAGCACCCGGAGGTGGAATTCGTCCAGCTCCAGCTGAACTACTTAGACTGGGAGGACGAGCGGGTCCAGTCCCGGAAGTGCTATGAGGTCTGCGTCAAGCACGGCAAGTCAGTCATCGTCATGGAGCCGGTGAAGGGCGGACGGCTGGCAAACCTCCCGGAGGACGCCGCCGCCCTGCTGCGGGAGGCCCACCCCGACTGGTCCCCCGCCTCCTGGGCCATCCGCTTCGCCGCTGGCCTGGAGCACGTGATGATGGTCCTCAGCGGCATGTCCAACCTGGAGCAGCTGCTGGACAACACCGGGTTCATGGACGGCTTCCGGCCCCTGACCGCCGGGGAAACCGGGCTTCTGGAGAAATGCGCGGAGATTCTCAGCGCCGTGCCCGCCATCGCCTGTACCGCCTGCCGCTACTGCGTGGACGGCTGTCCCCAGTCCATCCCCATCCCGGATTACTTCGCCCTCTACAACGCCGGCCAGCTGAAGCTGCGCCGTGGCCTGGGCGTGGACAGGGCCGGCTATGAGAAGCTGGCAAGCCAGGGCGGGAAGGCCTCCGACTGCGTAGCCTGCCGCCAGTGCGAGGAGAAGTGCCCCCAGCACCTGCCCGTCACCGATTGGCTGGAGCGGGTGAAGAAGACCTACGAGGCCTGATCCGGAATTTTCCGCCTCAATTCACAAATAATTTACCGGATCGGCGCAAGTTCTACTTGCGAATCGGGGCATAATCTAGTATAATATTTGCCGTTGGGCGGCCGCAGGCCAAAACCTGCGGCCGCTTGGCGGAATTTACACCTTTTCCGCCCCTTTTGACGGCGGAGTGATTTGGAAGGAATGAACAGTCAATGAGCGCATCCAGAGAGAAGAAAAAGCGTCAGGAGCTGCTGGCCGGCGGCAATACGGACCCCAAGACCGCAAAGGCCGCAAAGGAGAAAGCGGAGGCCAGGAAGACCAACATCCTCTACGGCACGCTGGGCATCATTTTTGTGGTGGTGGCCGCGGCCCTGCTGATCTACAACTCCAGCTTCGTCACCCGCAGCCGCACCGCCGTCACCATCGACGGGGAGAAGTACACCGTGGCGGAGGCCTCCTACTACTACGGACAGGCCTACCAGAATTTCCTGAGCAGCGACACGGCCTACTATATGATGCTCCAGGGCATGCTGTCCACCAGCACGCCCCTGAGCGCCCAGACCTACCCCTATGACACCTCCATGACCTGGGCCGACTATTTCAAGGGCCAGGCGGTGGAGAGCATGCGCTTTGCCCACGCCCTGAAGAAGGCCGCCGCGGACGACGGCATGAAGCTGGAGGACGAGGATCTGGCGGAGTTTGACAAGACCGTGGCCTCCGTGAAGGAGAGCGCGGAGACCAACAATCTCTCCTACAGCAAGTATATCTCCAACGTGTACGGCAGCAACGTCACCACCTCCGTCTATGAGAGCTGCCTGAAGGACCAGATGCTGGCCAGCAAGTACGCTACCCAGTACCGGGACAGCCTCACCTACACCGAGGACGAGATTCAGGACTACTACGAGGAGAACAAGAACAGCTACGACGTGGTGGACGGCGCCTATGTGTCCATCTCCACCGCCCCGGAGACCGAGAAGGACGAAGACGGCAACACCATCGAGGCCACCGACGAGGAGAAGGCCGAGGCCCTGGAGGCCGCCAAGGAGGCCGCCCAGGCCATCCTGGATGGCTACAAGGACGGCGGCGACCTGGAGAAGCTGGCCGGGGACAACGGCGGCACCTACTACGGCAGCGAGGAGACCCGCTACTCCAGCGGCACCACCGGCGACTGGCTCTTTGACGAGGCGCGCAAGGAGGGCGACGCGGCGGTCCTGGGCGCTGACGAAGAGAGTCCCAGCTATCTCTACGTGGCCGTCTTCCACAGCCGCTCCCGGGTTGAGTACCCCAACTACGACGTCCGCCACATTCTCATTACCGCCGACACGCTGAAGGCCGCTGAGAGCGAGGACACCGGCAGCGAGGACACCGGCAGCGAGGACACCGGTAGCGAGGACACCGGTAGCGAGGACACCGGCGGAGATACGAGCGGCGAGGACGAGGAAGTCCCCGACGAGGACATCAAGGCCAAGGCCCAGGAGATTCTGGACAGCTGGGACGGCACCGAGGACGGCTTCGCCGAGCTGGCCAAGGAGTGGTCCGAGGACGGCAACGCCGAGGACGGCGGTATCTATGAGGACGTGTACTGGGGCCAGATGGTCTCCGAGTTCCAGGATTGGTGCTACGCCGACGGCCGCAAGGCGGGCGACACGGGCATTGTCCAGACCAGCTACGGCTTCCACATCATGTACTTCGTGGGCTACAGCGACGAGGTCTACTGGCACTACGCCTGCAACAACGCGCTGGTGAGCGAAGCCTACAGCGAGTGGGCCGACGAGATGGTGGAGGGCGTTACCGCTGAGGTCAACGAGAGCGCCATGAACGCCATCTGATTGATAGAAACCGACACCGCATCAGGGGCCCCGGAGTGACTCCGGGGCCCTGTTACTTGAACAAGGAGGAAATGAAACATGCCCCATATTCGTCCCGCCTGTGAGGCGGACATCCCCCGGCTGGGGGAGCTGCTGCTCCAGGTCTGCCGGGTTCACCACGACGGCAGGCCGGATCTGTTCCGGGAGGTGGGCCGGAAGTATAACGACGGGGAGCTGCGCCAGCTGCTGAAGAACCCGGACCGCCCCATTCTGGTGGCGGAGGACGGCGCCGGCCGGGTGGCCGGGTACGCTTTCTGCGAGTATGAGCGCTATCAGGGCGACGGCGCCCGGATGGATCTGACCACCCTGTACTTAGACGACCTGTGCGTGGACGAGACCTGCCGGGGCCAGGGCGTGGGCGGCGCGCTGTACCGGGCGGTGCTGGATCTGGCCCGGCGTACCGGGTGCTACAACGTGACATTGAACGTGTGGACCTGCAACCCCGGCGCCATGGCTTTCTATGAGAAGTGCGGCCTCAAGCCCCTGAAAATCGGGATGGAGGCCATTCTGTAGCATCTTTCGAAAATCAGGCAGGCCCGGAATCCCTCTGGATTCCGGGCCTGCCCTGTTTCTCTGTCATTCCCGTCAACGGTTTTTCCACCGCAATCCTTCGCTCTCGGACAGAGTGGTGAACGTGGCCGTGTCCTGCCGGACCGTGATGACCGCGCCGTCCTCCGGGGGCTGGCGCAGCTCCGCCGTCAGCTCCCCGCTGTCCGCCAGCACCGTGTCCAGCTCGTCCCCGTCCACCGTGATCCTGCTCCAGGCGGTGAAGTTGCGGCCGGACACCGTGAGAGTTCCGTCCTCCCACCGGGCGCCGGAGATGGTAATGGGCTCCACCCCCATCTGTAAGTCGGAGGCGGTATAGGGGTTCTCGCCGCCGAAGCAGTAGAACTCCCCGTAGAGCATGTCGTACTCCAGCAGCCCCAGGCCGTCCGCGTAGTCCCTTCTGCCGGAGAGCTGCTGGTGATAGCGGGTGAGAATGCCGCTGCCGATGCCCAGCCGGCCCAGCACCTGGGCGGAGAGCTGGTAGGCGTCCAAATCCTTGTCCTCCACCGGCAGGCCCATGTTGTCCCAGATGACGTACTCGGTCTGGAAGACATCGCCGTTTTCCAGTTGGTCCGTGCCGATGTCGAAGTTGGGCAGGTGGTCGCCGTAGAGCACCACCACCGTGGGCTCGCCGCGGCGGGAGATGGCCTCCAGCAGCTGGCCGATAAAGGCGTCGGTCTCCTCCAGCTGGCTGACGTAGTAGGCGAAGGCCTCGCCGTCCTCCTCGTCCTCTTCCCCCGCCCAGGTGATGTTCAGGCTCTCCGCCTCCTCGCTGTCAATGCCCCGCTGGTACTTGCCGTGGCCCTGGACCGTGATGGTGAAGACGAAGTCCTGTCCCGGGGTGGCGTCAAGGGCCTTGAGAATCTCCTCCGTCAGCACGGCGTCCTTGGCCCAGCCGATGGGGTTGTATTCCACGTTCCGCATGTACTCAATGGAAGTGAAGGTGTCAAAGCCCAGCTGGGCGAAGACCGTGTTCCGATCGTAGAAGGTCCCGGCGTTGTTGTGGACGGCGTGGGCGGCGTAGCCCAGGGCCTTCAGATTGGTGGCCACCGTCTCGCAGGCCTCCTCCTTGAGGACGGTCATATAGGGGTACTCCCCCATGCCGAAGTAGTCCAGGCTCATGCCGGAGAGGACCTCAAACTCCGTGTTGGCCGTCCCCGCGCCCAGAGCGGGCACGGTGAGGAGGCCGGAGGAGTACCGCTCCCGCAGCCCGGTAAACACCGGAATGGGGTTCTCCGGGCACTGCACGTCGTCCAGCCGGTTCACGTCGAAGAAGGACTCCAGCTGCACCATGATGATGTTGGGGCGCTCCTCCGGCGCGGACGCCTCCTCAAGCCTGTTCATCACCCGCCGCACCGAGGACTGGGAGTACTGGTCCGGCTGGGAGATGCCCCGCTCAAAGAGCTCGGTGGTGAAGCAGTACACAAAGCCGTACCAGTTGCAGGACTCCTTGATGTTCCCCAGGGACTCGGGCCGTTCCTTCCTGTCTCCCGTCAGCGTAACGCCGTAGAGACCGCCCGCGGCCAGGAGGGACGCCGCCAGGAAGACGGACGCCGCCCGGTACATGGGGGGATACCGGGGGGACCTTCGGAAGATCAGCACCAGCGCCGCCAGCGCCAAAAGGACGCCCGCCGCCAGGAGCACAATCTGCCAGACCTCCAGGTAGACGGAGATGACCGTGAACACCGACGGCACCAGGGCGATATCCACGACCCCCAGGGGGGTGGTGCGGAAGCCCAGGAGGATAGCGTTGGCGGTCCCCAGCCCCAGCCACACGGCGGCGCACAGCGTCAGGGCAAAGGCCCGCCGGCGGAAGAAAAGGCCGATAGACAGGGTGGCCGCCACGATGGCCCAGTTGACGGCAAAGTGGACGGGGTGTCCGGCCAGGAAGCCCAGACCCTGCCAGAGGGAGTGGCGGCCCGCCGCCTCCACCGCCAGGGTCACCGCAAAGGCCAGGGCGGCGGTGAAGAGGATAGGCCGCCGCTCCAGCCACTGGGCCAGCCATCCCCCCAGCCGCCGCAGCGAATTCTTTTCCGTATGTTCCCCTGGCATATTCCATCGCCTCACAGAAGAAATCGTCCCCGGCAGCGCCGGGAGCCGTGCCAGCCCATCATAGCAAAAAACATCGCGTTTGTCATTAAAGATTTTATTAATTTTTCGTGGGCGGAGAAAAAACTTTCTCCACCGGCGCGAAAAGAGGCGCGGGGCAATCGCTGCTCCGCGCCTGTCTCTGTGGTCATCCGCCGGACGGGGGCCTCCCCGCCCGCGCCCCGGCTCTACTCCCCGGCAGCGCCGGCGTCCAGAGCGGCCACCAGCGCCGCGCCGTCCGGATAGCTGTCCGCGTAAATCCGGTACATGGCGCTCAGGCACTGGGGCAGGCCCTTTACCAGCGTATTGACGCCGTGGCGGGTGCTGAGGGTGACATGGACGCCCCGCTGGGTGAGGGCCCACTGGCTGAGCATGCTGTACTCCCCGCTGGGGTAGGCCAGCACGTCTACCGTCTTCCCGGTCACCGCCTCAATCTCCCGGCGGCTTCTGTCAAAGTCCTCCCACAGGGCCTCCACAAACGCCTCCTCGCTCTCGCCGTCCAGCCGCTTCACCGCTTCCCGGACGGGGCCCTCCCCCTCGTACGGGGCCCACTGGTGCATGTCATAGGTGTGGCTCTGGATGGATATGACCCCGGAATCGGACATCTCCGCCATCTCCGCCTCGTCAAAATGGGGCGTGATGGGGTTCCGCGTGTCCTTGTAGAACTCCTTGTGCCCCACGGAGACGCCGATGACAAAGATCGTGGCCTTCATGCCGTATTTTTCCAGAAGCGGGTAGGCGTACTCGTAGTTGGAACGGTACCCGTCGTCAAAGGTAATCACCACGCTCTTCTCCGGGAGCGCAATCCCTTTGGACACGTAGTCCTTCAGGTCCTCAAAGGTCACGCTGGTGTAGCCCGCGTCCCGCAGCGCCCTGAGCTGGTCCTCCAGCAGGGAGGCCGTGGCCCCCTCCTCCCCGCCGGCCGCGATATCGTGGTAGACGAGAACCGGCACCTCACAGGTCCAGGCACTATCGTCCGGCTCCGCGGCGAATACGGCGTCGTTTCGCTCCACAAGGCTCTCCACGTTCTCCTCGGTGACGTATACGCCGAAGTCCTCCGGGATATAGATACTGCCGTCGCCGAACATCCTGGCCTCCGCCATATAGCCCACACAGTTGCGGAAGTGGGTCAGGTCGTAGAAATACCTGGGCTCCGTGCTGACGCTGCTGATGGAGAAATCCCAGAAGGGCGTCACCGATGCCAGGGAGCGGTAGAACTCCGCCGCCTGCTCCCTGTCCACGCCCTCCATGTAGCCCGCGAAGACCGGGCCGCAGACCACCATCAGGTTGACGCCCGCCTCCTGGCACATGTCCCGGATGCGCGCAAGGCTCTCCATCGCCCGCGCCGTGTTCGGCAGCTCCACCCGGTAGGTGGGGTAGTCCGCGAACCCGCTGTACGCCGGGAGGGCCTCGTAGCCGGCCAGCGCGCCGATGGGCTCCGCGTCCCGCTCCCGCTTGTCGTAGCACCCGGTTTCCACGTCAAAGACGTCGTAGGGCTCCGCCAGCAGCTCGTCGCTGAACCAGTCCTTCACCTTGTCCGCGGCGAAGTTGGGGTCCAGAAAGAGATATTTCAGGTAAAATGCCGCCAGGGAGCTCCCGTCCACCCGGGCGTGCATGGCCTCCGTCAGGCTGTCCTGGCCGGGGTCGTCGTAGTTGATCCCGTTGTCGATATACGCGTTGAGCAGGATGTTCTTCACCCGGTAGTGCTCCAGGATATACCGCACCAAATTCTCGGAGTCCATCATGTCCGCCCCGTAGGTAAAGAGGTTGTAGAACCGGGCGTCCAGGTACTCGTTGAGCTTGTCCACCGGGAAGGAGCTGGTGGAGGAGCAGCCGATGATGTAGGAGTCGTACTCCTCATAGTGCCGGTCCAGATACTCAATCTTGCCCACCCGGGGATTCAGGGTCTGGCTGTAGGAGTCCCAGTGAAAGATCACGTCCCCAAAGACCCCGAAGGGGTCAATGAGAACGTTTCCCGCCAGGACGAGAAGCCCCAGGAGCACCACGGTGCCGGCAAAGGCCGCCAGCCATTTCTTCGCGTTCACGTCCCGCCCCCCTTATATTCTGCCGTAGATAAACTCACCCGCGCCGCCGCCGTTTCCGATGATGCCAAACAGCAGTATCACGGCAAGGGGGATAATCATTGCCAGCCACTGGACGAAAGGGCTCCTCTCCGCCAGGGTCTTCCGAATCTTCACGCCCCGCTCCTGGAGAAATTCCACCGCCAGCAGGACGGCGCAGCCCGCCGCCACCACGGCGCAGTCCCCGCCGCTCATGCCGAGACCCAGCACTGTAGCGGGCAGCTGGCGCAGATGGAGGTCAAAGACCGACCGCTTGAGCATCACCAGGGACATCTTCAGCCAGGGGGCCCGGGTGAGATACCGGCCGATAAACACCGCGAAGCAGGTCCGGGCCATGCAGAAGGCCCTGTACCAGGCGCTCTCCTCCCGTATCCGCAGGGCCGTCTTGACCTTGCCGTAGAGGGGCGCCAGGAGAATGGAGGCGGTGATGATAATCCCGTTGTAGAGGCCGAAAGCCAAAAAGGTCAGATTGGCCCCGTGCCAGATGCCGATGATGAAATAGACGATGAACGTGGCCAGGGACGTGGGCAGAATCCGCCCGAACATGCCCCCCAGCCGCTTCCTGGAGAACCGCCCCAGGGCCGCGCAGGCCCTGGACAGGCTGAGGGGGTAGAAGACATAGTCCCGCATCCAGGCGCCCAGGGTCATGTGCCACCGCCGCCAGAACTCCGCCAGGGACAGGGAGAATATGGGCCGCCGGAAATTCTCCGCCATGTCGATGCCGAAAATCCCCGCCACCCCCCGGACGATGTCGATGCCGCCGGAGAAGTCGCAGTAGAGCTGGATGGTGTACATCAGCACGGCAAAAACGGAGGCGCACCCCGGGTACGCCCCCGCGTCTCCGTACACGGCATCCACCACGATGCCGGCGCGGCTGGCGATGACCAGCTTTTTGAAAAAGCCCCACATCATCAGCTGGATTCCGTCCCGGACCTCCTCCGCCCCGGGCGCGCGGCCCGCGTAGAGCTGGGGGGCCAAGTGGCCGAACCGGTCAATGGGGCCCTGGACCATCTGGGGGAAAAAGCACACAAAGAGCAGATACCGGGGAAAATTCCGCTCCGCCTTTATCTTCCCCCTGGACACGTCAATCACATAGCCGATGGACTGGAAGATGTAGAAGGAGATGCCCACCGGCACCACAAGGCCCAGGGTGGGCAGGCCGGACAGGCCCTGCACCGCGGCGTCCCAGTACTTGATGGCGAAGAGCATCCCGAAATTCATCAGGCCCGCCGCGCCCACCACTAGGCGCCGCCTTCTGTCGTAACGCTTTCTTGTCTCCCGGCGCTTGTCTTCCTCCATGGCCCTCCGGCGGTCGTTTTCCCGCTGGAGGAGGAGGGCGGCGGCGTAGGTGCTCACCGCCGTCACCGCCAGATACGCCATGGCGGCGGCACCCCCGGCGGCGTAGAACACCAGGCTGGCCGCCAGCAGCGCCCACCACCGCGCGCTCTGGGGCAGGAGGCGGTACAAAACGGCCGCCGCCAGAACCAGCGTCAGGAAGGAGAAGGATGTGATTGCCATCAGTTGCCCTTCGCCTTTTGAATGAGCTCGTAAATGGTCCCAGCGTTTTCAAAGTTCTCCGGCACCAGATCGTCGATGTCCAGGCGCACGTCGTAGGCCGCCATCAGCTCGGAGACAATCATGACGATATCCAGGCTCGTCAGGATGCCGTCCTCCACCAGGTTGGTCTCGGCCTCAAAATCCACGTCGGGGCACACCGTATTCAGAATCTCAATCAGCTTATCCACGTCATTCATCCTTTCATCATCACTGAGGAGCGGTATCCGTCCTCGATAAATCCTTTTTTTCTGTACACCGCCAAAGCGGCGCCATTGTCGCTGCCTGTCCAGACCGCGCATCTCGCCGCCGCGTTCCGCGCCAAAAACGACGCGGTCAGCGCCCCGGCCAGACCCCGGCAGCGCCTCTCCCGCCTCACGGCCAGCTGGCGTATCTCCGCCCGCCTTCCCGCGGCGGAGTACCGGAGCAGGCCGGCAATGCCCTCCGCCTCTCTGACCGCCAGCACCCTGCCGCCGGTCAAGTCCTCCATAAGCGCCTCCCGCCCCGGAAGACAGCCTGTCAGCGGCTCGAAGCAGGCGCGCAGAAGCGCCATGACCTCCTCCAGCTCCTCCGGCCCGGCGGGGGAAACCGGCGGCGCCGGCGCGTCCGCCGGGGGCGCGGAGGGGGGGCGCGTCAGCCGCACCCGCGTCAGGACGGTCCTGAAGCCCGCCTCCTCAAAGAGGCCTGTGAGCGCCGCCTCGCTCTCCCTGGGGCCGGACACCAGCTCGGTCACCACCCGGCCCGGCAGCGCCGGAACGGGTCCGCCGGTCATGAGGAAGTTGAGGAGCCACCAGCTCTCCCTCCGCCGCAGGAGAAACAGCCCGTTTTCGCGCTCCAGGATCCGCAGCTCGTCCCTTTTCAGCGCGGTGAAATCCGCCAGGTTTGTCTTGAGTCCCGGACGCATAAAGTCCGGCAGGAGGGCGGCGGCCTCCTCATAGCTTACCGGCCTTATCATCCTCATACTCCCTTCTCAGACGGGGCCTGTCCAGCTTCCCATTCCGGTTCCGGGGCATTGCGCCGTACTTCCGGTAGATGTTGGGCAGCATATACCGGGGCAGGAATCCCCGCAGAGCACGGGTGATGCCCTCCGGCGTCCCCTCGCCCTCGTAGGCGCAGACGATCCGGTCCGCCTCGCCGTCGAAGAAGCACACGGCGGCGGCCACACCCTCCACGGCGCTGAGGGCTGTCTCAATCTCCCCCAGCTCTATCCGGTAGCCCAGGTGCTTGATCTGGCCGTCGGCGCGGCTGGAAAAGTAGAGCAGGCCGTCCTCCCCCATGTGGGCCAGGTCCCCCGTCCTGTATACCGCGTCCGGCCAGTTGGGGTTCAGGGGGTTCTGGATGAAGGCTCTGCCGGTCTTCTCCCAGTCGCCGAAATAGCCCAGCGCCAGCCCGGTGCCCCGGACGCAGATCTCCCCGGTCTGGCCTTGGGCCACGGGCTTCATCTCCCCGTCCAGGAGGAGGATCTCCATATTCTCACAGGCCCGGCCGATGGGAATGGGCTCCCCGTCGGCAAACTCCCGGTCGATGACGTAGTAGGCGCAGTCCACCGTCACCTCCGTGGGGCCGTAGAGATTGATCACCTTGACCGTGGGCAGCGCCCGCCGCCACACGTTCAAATCCTTGGCGTGGAGGGTCTCACCGCCCAGGATGATCTTTTTCACGCCCTCCGGGGCGGCCTTTTCCAACACCCCCGAGGACGCCGTCATGGAAAATGCCGACGTGGCCCAGATCAGCGTTGTCACGCCGCGGCGGTTCAGCTCCTCCACCAGCAGCTTGGGAAACATGAAGCACTTTCCCGGCAGGATGCGGACCGTGGCGGCCAGCTTGATTGTGAGCCAAATGTCCTTCACCGAGAGGTCGAAATAGAAGGGGGCCTGGTTGCCCATAACGTCGTCGCCGGTGACGCCGCAGGCCGGGGCCATCCACTCCACAAAATCAATCAGCGCCCTGTGGGGGATGAGTATGCCCTTGGGCTCCCCGGTGGAGCCAGAGGTGAAAATCATATACACGGGGTCCGCGTCAATGACCTGTCCCCTCCGCGCGGCCAGCTCCGCCTCCCGGGGCTCATGTCCATAGAGCTCCGGCGTCAGGGCCGTTTTGCGGGACGCCGCGGGGATATCCTTGGCCGCCTCGCACAGGACGGCCTCCGGGGAGAGGCGTTCCAATATCCCCTCCAGCCGCTTTTTCGGCATTTTCTTGTCCAGCGGCACATAGAAGCACCCGGCGGCCAGGGCACCCATAAAGGCGCAGATCGCGTCAACGCTCCGCTCGCAGAGCACCGCCACGGGCCCGCCCCGTCGGCAGCCCATATCCGTGAGAGCCGTTCCCACGGCCAGCGCCCGCCGGAGGAGCTCTCCGAAGGAGACCTCCCCAGTACTGTCGGAGAAGGCGATCTTCTCAGGCCGCTCCCCGGCGCTTCGCAGCAGGTAATCAAACGCGTTTCTGATGTTCATACCGCACCTCTCCGCACGAGACAAATCAGCCGCCGCGCCTCCGGGCGGAGTGACGCCGGGAAGCGCGATATTGCCAGAGATAACTATAGCAGAAGATCTCCGATATTTCAAGTCAAACCGGCTACTTTATAGGGGAGTTTCTGTCCGCCGGCGGCTTTCCGTCCACGGCGGCGCGGGCGGGGATCTTCTCCCCAATAGGGAGAGGCCCCGGAGCGGCCGCTGCCGCTCCGGGGCCTCCTGGTCGGGTGGTTGTGCATGTCGTTTTAAATTTCGCTCACTTGTCGCTCCAAAAATCACTCATTTTTCTCCCCCACACGCCATCCCTTTCACACAGACACCCTCGCCGAAATCCCCCTCACGGGGACTCTTTTCTCCCTCACCAATCGCCATTCCTTTCACGCAGGCATCCCCTCCAGAACGCCCTCAGAGGCCCCACAGTCCCCTCTCATCCGTTCCCATGTCTCAAACATCTCACCGCGCAGCGTGTCTCAGAGGACCTCCTCAGCGCCCTCACAGAGGTTTTCCAGGGCACCCCCCAGAATCTCTCCCATCCATTGCGCAACGGTTCCGGAGGGATGCCAGCGGCGAAAAAGGGCGGTTTTTGAGGTGCAATTCAGGAGGCACCGAGCAGGACTGCCAGGGGCGTGCCAGGAGGGATATTGGGGAGAGTGTCAGGGCTGCCGGGGGTTGCGCCCATGCTCTTCTCGAATGAGTGTCACCGCCCTTTGCCAGAGACTGGGCCAGAGCCTACTCAAAAGCGGCCATAGAGCCGGAGGGCGGGGCAGGAATGCTTACTGCTGCAATGGTTTCACGCATTTGGCCATGCGAGGTACCCGTGACTGGGCGGTTCCGGGAATGCCAAGTTAGGTGCCAGGGGCCGCGCCACGGGGTGAAGAAGCCCGTGTACGCCTACTGCTGTAACGATTCCGCGGGTCTTGCCATGCCCAAAAGGACAGATGTCTGGGGTGGTTATGGAGATGCTGGGCAGGGTGCCATGGGCGTACCCAGGGGTGTGAGGGAAGATGGGCGAGGTGCCAGGGGGCTGCGTCCAGGAGCAAGAAAACCCGTCTACACTTACTGCCGCAACGATTCCGCGGATTCTGCCACACCAAAAAGGACAGATGTCTGGGGTGGTTCAGGACACGCCGCGCAGGATGCCAGGGGCGCGCCTGGCGGGTGCGGGGAGGAAGGGAGCGGGGTGGCAGGGACGCGCCCAGGGGTGTGCTGTACAAAACAAAAACCGGGCCGGAAGCGACGTCTTGTTTGTCGTTTCCGGCCCGATTTACTTGGGCTGTTATTCAGATGTGCCCCGCCTTTGCGGCGATTTTTGGACCGATGATGAGGGGGTTTTGGGCGCGACGGTCACACGGCATATCCCGGAAACACTTTGTTTTTTCTATGATACCACAAATGTTCTGAAAAATCAATATCGGAAATCAAATGATTCGCTTTGATGCTAAATACCTACTCACAGGCCAATCAGCATGGATTTGTTTCAAATTTCAGCATTTATAGAGAATTTTGGCAGGAAAAGATACATCCTGCTGCAGTCTTTCTTCATACGGGTGCTATCCAGGTGTCCCCCGATTGCGAATTAGCGAATCGCATACAATTCGACAGCTTTTTCAAAAAGGAGTCGGATTGTATTGGATGCTGTCACAGTTGGTTTCCAGATGAGTGCTATCCAGGTGTCCCCTGATAGCGAGCTTCCAAAATGTATATATTCCGACATCCTGAACTAACAAAAGGAGTCGGAATATATGGATACACCCGTAATTGACCAACAATTTGCCGAAGCATTATTTGCTGAGGCCAGAGACGGAGATGTCTTTTTCTTGCTCAAACTTGAGAAGAGCAAAAAATATGTCCGGAAGGTGCCATTAACAAAAGACAGTTATAAAGAGATTCTGCAAAATTCAGAAATTATTCCTACCCATCATTATTTTATTACGGCTAACTCATACAGTTCCAGTACGGGCCATACGGCAGACGCACTAAATGGTTTACATGCTATTGTCCTGGACATCGACTGCCATGCGGATGCAGGACTGGTTCCCTATGCGCGTGACGAACTTCTCCACACTCTCGCTCATCTGGTAATGCATGATATAGCCGATGATATGTGTGTTCCAATACCGGCAATCGTCTATACCGGGCGAGGTCTCCACCTTTGGTGGTTCCTTCATAGAATGCCTTCTGATGAGGACGCGGCGTGGAAAGCAACAGCGGCTAAGCTTGCCGATGTGATGCGGAATGCTTTGACCGTATATCCAGCCATATCATCATCTGACATCAGGCTTACGATTGATATCGGGGCCAGCACGGCCATCACCGGCGATTATCGGCTGCCCGGGACCGTCAACCCCAACACTGGCATGGCTGTTGTCGCCGCATATATTCCAAATGAGCGGTACAATTTGGAGGATTTTGACGACCTTGTGCTGCCAGAGCCGCAACCAGACAGTCCCAACAAAGAGACAATTAACAAATATGCCAGTGGTACGCCCCAAAAGAATCTGCGCAGATGGTTGCGGGGTATGGTCGGCAAGATTGAGCGACTTCGTTCCATCAGAAACGCTGACCCCTATTACGAACTCCGGAATAATTACTGTTTGGTGTACTACTCCTTGCTGCGCGGGCTGGACATGACTAATGACGAGGCAACAAGGCGGACGGAGCGCTTCAACGACGGATTCAAAATCCCGTTAAGAAAATCCGAACTCAATAGCACGCTTTGCTCCGCACGCTACGTTGGCGGGTATAGATTCACCACACCGCGAATCGCAGAACTGCTCGAAATAACGCCCGCAGAAGCATCGCTGATTGGCCTACATGTTTCTACGACGAAGAAAACCAAGCCAATAAATGAGCTCAAAAGTCGTAACCAGCGAATCGTTGAGATGTACGCAAGCGGATTACATCAACAGAAAATTGCGGACACATTTGGCATCAGCGCAAAAA
>CANRHK010000012.1 GCA_947630395.1 uncultured Oscillospiraceae bacterium | reverse complement strand
GTCCGGCGACTGTATCAATATCCCTGCGGGTGTAAAACACTGGCACGGCGCCGCGCCGGACAGCTGGTTCTCCCACCTGGCCATTGAGGTGCCGGGGGAAGACGGCTCTAACCAGTGGCTGGAGCCGGTGGATGATGACCAATACGGAGGTTTGAAATGAACGAGAAGATCGCCGCGATCCTGCTGGCGGCCATGCTGTCGTTGAATCTGTGCGGCACCGCCTTTGCCACTGCCCAGGTACCGGCTTCTCGGATGTGAGCGCCGATGCGTGGTATGCTGACGCAGTCATATGGTGCCGTGACCATGGGATCATGACCGGCACCTCCGATACCACCTTTGGCCCGGAAGAGACCCTGACCCGCGCCATGCTGGCCACCGTCCTCTACCGGGCGGAGAAGGAACCGGCTGTCAGCGGCGCCCCGCCTTTACCGATACGAGAGCCGGGACCTGGTACGCCGACGCCGTTGTGTGGGTGGACAGTGAAAAGCTGATGCCTATCTTCCGGGGAGGACGGATGTTGCGCCCCCAACCCCCGGTACCGGCACTGCGGCGGAGAAGCCCGTCGTCTACATGACCACAGACATTTCTTCCGATGGACTGATGGCGATCTATGAGGCGTTGGGCGCCGCCCCGGAGGGAAACATTGCCGTAAAACTTTCCACAGGGGAACCGGGCAGCAATTATCTCAGGACAGACCTGATCGGTGAACTGGTACAGTCCCTGGACGCGACGATCGTAGAGTGCAACACAGCCTACGGCGGGTCCCGCTCCAATACCGCCATGCACAAGCAGGTGGCGGCGGACCACGGATACACGGAGATCGCCGATGTGGATATCATGGACGAGAAGGGGAAGCTCGCCCTGACCGTCACAGGCGGCGACAACCTGGCGGAGAACTATGTAGGCTCTCACTTCGCCAACTACGACTACTTTGTGGTGTTGTCCCATTCAAGGGTCATGCCATGGCGGGCTATGGCGGGGCGATCAAGAATATTTCCATCGGGATCGCCTCCTCCCACGGAAAGAGCCACATCCATTCCGGCGGTACCGGTGGAAGTATGTGGAGCGGCGATCAGGACGCATTCCCGCGCCTTCCAAATGCTGCTTGACCTTCTGCTCCTTCTGGATATGGCGGCGCTTTGTGTCAGCGGCGTGATGATGTCGGGATTTGTTTTCCGCTTTCTGCGCATCAGCGGCGTGATGATGATCGCAAGGCAGCTTGCACTCCCCGCCGATACGCCGATTCCAAGCCGCAGGCATAAATTCCTCGGAATCCGCCTCCTACATCTATAACGCCGGTTTTCATAGCACATCACTTCCTGTCCGTTCTGCCTTACAGGAACAATTCGTTTTCTTTCCGGACAGAGCAGGCTTTTTTGATTGCAAGAGCTGCTACGGAAACCATCATCCCGTTGACCTTCCTTGCGTTTTGCGGACACCGTTTCATGCAGCGCATACAGGAGATACACTTTTTTGAGTCCGCTATGAATTGAACGGAATCAATCGCCTGAACAGGACAGGTTTTCGCACATAGCCCGCATTTTACGCAGGACTTGTCCGGCTTCGGCACAAGGCCCGCGCCGCCCGCCTTTTTATAGGGCCGGTTGCCCGGAATCGTGGAGACAAGTTCTGTTTTCCCGGCGATTTGATCGGCATAATCTATCAGTTGTTTCCGATCAGCCTCATCCGGTCTGCCTGTGGCGTACTGCGGCATAATGGAATGCTCGGCGACAGCAGATATTGCCGCTATCACTTGAAAACCGCATTCCTTTGCGGCATCCTCCATTTCCACAAGCGTATCCTCGTATGCCCGGTTTCCATAGACGCAGACAAGGACACAGCTTGCTCCGTTTCCGTGAATTGTCTTAAGCCGCTCGATTACCACCGTGGGCGCACGTCCGCCAAAGGACGGCATGGCGATCACGGCCATATCCTGCCCAGTGATTTCATATTTGCTGAAGTCTGCCTTTGCGTCGCTCAAATCGATCTTTGCCGGGTTTTCGTTCCAGCATTTTCCGATGATATCGGCAACTTTTTCAGTACCTCCTGTGGGACTGAATACGATTTCTACTACGTTCATAAAAAATCCTCCTTGATGATGATTTATGAGATAAAATGTTCAGTAGCTTAAACAATGCGCCTAAAGCCTTTTCTGGATCAGGTTGATACAGTCGGCCAGTGTTTTCTCCGCAAGCGCACGAGAAAATGTATCTTCTATCTCCGTGAACATATCGGTTAAAACCGGCTTGATATGCCGCCCGACGATACATTCGTCGCTTGGATTCTGATGGAGGTCAAAAATACAGGGAGTTTCCGTTTCATTGACAGCCTGATAGATTTGAAGGAGTGTCAGTTCCTCCGCTTTCAGCTTTAAGGTGAACCCACCGACCCCGCGGCGGCTTTCAATGATGTCCTTTGTCTTGAGCAGGCCGATAAGTTTCCGAATGTAGCTGGCGTTGGTCCCGACACTCGCGGCAATTTCTTCTGAAGTGAGCGGTTTCGTTGATTCGGAAATCAAAATCAGCGTATGAATGGCCGAAGAGAATTTAGTATCCGTGATAAATCGCCTTCTTTTGTATAAGTATCTGATACAAGTACATTATACGCAAAAATGAGGAGTTTGTCAATAAGCCACATGAACGAATTGTGTTTTTATGCGGCGATGAAATGGCGATTGCTGTGATCTATTGGCATTGTCTTTGCCGCCTGCGGGAACAACACGATCTCGATATGCTTGTGAAATTTCGACAGGATATGAAGGTATGACATCACACCGCATACCGTGATGCGGTTTCCCTTTTTGCGGGTGAAATTGCAGCGGACGCGGTGATGTGGGAATTGACCCACGAGCAGGATGATCTGAATTATGTGATCGCAGCCTATGGCGTAAGCCGATACCTGTTGTCGTGCGGAGATAGGGCGAGAGGAACGGGGCTTTTGAAGGAGATCTGTTCACGGGAAAAAGTCTGGGCGTATATCTCCTATCTTGCTGCCTGGAACGACCTGAACGGCGAATATACGGACGAAACGAGGTGATAAAGATTATGGATATGCTGCATAAAAAGCTGGAACATCTAAAAGAATACCTGCTTGATTTGAAAAGCGTTGTAGTAACCGACTTTTTGAACCGCGAAACCGTTGATATTTCAGACTTTTCCGGGATTCTTCAATATACTGCCGTGGCAGACAAAAAGTATTTTTATCATTTCTAAACTCCTAGTAATTTATCGCAGAGCACCTGATTGTTCATAGTATTTATTGTTTTATTCCTTGAGACCCCGGTACCAAGTCCTTACACGTTCATAGTAATCTATTATGCCCTTCATTCCCACTCGATTTATATGGTCTGGCCAATCCTCGTGTTCCTTCGAAAACTCCGAAAAACGGATTGCCCCATCGTAGTATTTTGAAAATGCTGGATTGGTATTCATTTTACTGATGCTTTCTGAAATTGATAATTCTCTAAAACTCCTATGCTCTCGCCAAAAACGTGGCCAATCAAGTGCCATCGGACTTAAATATACCGCCTTTTTGTCACCATCCTTTATGTGGTCCATATATGGAATAAAAAACCTATTATATGCCGGGTGATAATTATTAAAGCTTCTTCCATAAGACACCCCAATACAGTTTTGTGCCGGTTCACCCCTTGCTGCTTCCACAAGAGGTTTACCAAAGAATATAGAATTACCTGTATCCATAGTCGCCATCCCAGTAGAAATGCATCCACGTAATGGTATCCCACATTTGAGAGCCTCGCAGAAAAACTCTGAACATATTTGCAGAAAGGAAATGTAAATGCGGTGATTTTCCCAGAATAAAGGGCAATACTCTGTTCCAATTTCCATATCAAGGAGAGGATATTTTTCGTAATATGAATCTCTCAGCCACCAAGAAGGTTTCTCAAAAATATAATTTACATAAATGATAAATGTATCACTAAAATGGCATACACGAATAAATCCGTTTGCGTCTGCAACCAGTTGATTATTTTTCCAGTCTGGTGAAGTTGGAACTGGTGCTACTGCGCCAGAAACAGGGACACCACCACTAAAGGTCGACTCAACATCGTGAATAAGCTTAACTAGTTTGCTGTATAGGTCTAGAACAACTTCGGTCCCATTATTCTCGACTAAATTTGAAAATCCTAAAATGTCAAACAAGGCAATAGAGTACAATTGCTCCTTACTCTCAACTTCACGAAAGGCTTCCTCCATCTGTTCTTCTGTTGAAATGCGCTGTGTATCTTTTGGGATAAGTTCTTTCGTGTCTTCCATTCTTTATACCTTCCTTCCAAAGAATTTTTATGGCAATTTCTTCTTTGGGTGGTGGCGTTATAACCCACCCACAAACCGAAATGCACTCCCATCAAATTTTTCATTTTCCTATTCCTTATTTGCAACTTTTGGTGTATACTAGGGACAAAAGGGGGTGCTGGAATGGCGCACAGCATATATGAGGTCACGACGATGCTCATACCTGTCTTTAATGACTACGGCATTTCACGCGCCGTTTTGTTCGGTTCTGTAGCAAAAGGAACTTCTACAGACAAGAGCGACCTAGATCTGCTGGTAGACAGCAAGCTCCGTGGACTAAAATTTGTAGGGTTCATGGAGGCTGTCCGCCGTGCCGTCGGGATGCCGGTCGATGTGTTCGATGTCTCCCATATCGAGGCCGGTTCAAAGATCGACCGAGAGATCCATTCGACTGGGGTAACGATCTATGAGAAATGAGATCATCGTGCAAAAAATGCTTGGGTATACCTGCAAGCTGATGGACTATTGTTCCGGCTATACGTATGAAACCTTCATTGCGGACATGAAGCTGGTAGAAGCCTGCGTGTTCAATCTCAGTCAGTTGGGAGAACTGTGCCGTATTGTGGATGACGCATTTGCCCAGGCCCACTCCGAGATGCCCTGGCGGGAGATATACGGACTGCGGAACCGCATTGTCCATGACTATGAGGGCGTCAATCTCCGGCTCGTTTGGGAGATCATCAGCGAGGATATACCGGCTTTACGGGATACGCTGCAAAATCTGATATGACTTGCTATGGGTCGGGCGGCTCCAGACGGAGCCGCCCGACCCATATTTTCCGCGCAGTCCGGGAGTTGTCAACCGTTATGCCGCTCCGCTTTGCACGATCTTTGTGCGGTGTTGCTTAGCCCTCACTTAAGCTGTCTTCGTAATTCCACGAAGCTCTCTAAAAACGCTCTTCCAAACGGTGAGGGGTCCGACGGAATCGCTGGGCCGTTGGGATATCCTTTCACAGCCGTTTGCCTACGCCGCCGCGTTGGCGTTGATCTGCTCGATCACGGATTTGATGCCCATCCACAGGGACAGGTCTGTGAACACATCCACAATACTGCCCCGGTTGGTGAAGGGCGCCTCCTGGAAGACGGAGTAATCCCGCAGCACTCCATTGTGGACGATGTATTCCACGATCTGATTCACAAAATAGATTTGCCGGTCATCCAGCCGCGTATCGTTGAGGTAAGAGGCAAATGCCTCTTTGGCGGCCTTCATGTCCAGCCCCACCAGTTCCCGGACGAAATCCCCCAGGGGCTTGGGACCATAGACAGCCTCATATTCCTCCTTGGTGCCCACCTGGCTCCACAGAATGCTCTCCAGCTGCCCAATGTCCGCCTGGGTCAGCGGTACATTTCCACGCAGCTTTGCGATGACAGCCTCATGCTGGTGCTCCCGGATATAGAACTCCGCCCGAGCCTTGTAACCGGCCAAATCGTCGTTGTCCAACTCCGACTCTTTCCACTCCGCCGACAGAATTTCATCATCAAAATTGGTGGTATACTGGAGAACACTGACGGGGATATACTTGATGAGGTCCCGCAGATTTTCCCGAATCGCCTCAAACTCATTGATTCCGGCGTCTTCCAGATAGCCGGTGTGCAGCACCTTGTCGATGAGTTCCGCTTGAGCCATGATGGCCGGGATGTTGGCCACACCCGCCACCGCCTGTACCTTCTGTAGCAGGTCGTTTCGGGCGCGCGTATACTTCTTGCCCGCCAGATACGCCAGCTCGATGCCGTACACCAGCGCGTCGAACCGCATGGCCTTGGGGTCGTCCCGGTCCGGCACGATCAGCGGCGCCAGTTCCGCGGCGATGGTCAGCGTGTCCTCATAGGTGACCGTGGTGTAGTTCTGGGGATCAGAGTACCGCTCCACATATTTCAAATGCTGCCGGACAGCGAAATTTTCTCGGTTCAGCTCCTGTATCTTCCGTACCATGTCGTTCACAAGGGACTGCCGGAACGCGGTCAACTCGGGCGTCTGATAAGCCAGATCCTGGAGCTGGGATACGATCTGCGCTTTCAGTTTAAAGATCGCCCCCTGGACCGCCATCTGGTTGGCGGTGGGCTTGCCCTTGTTCATGCGGAAAAACTCGAAGTTTCCGCAGAAGTCGAAGATGTAGAACTTGCTCTTGTCTACCCCGTCCAGCAGCCCCGGACACAGCCGGGTGCCACGACCGATCATCTGCCAGAACTTGGCCTTGCTCATCACCTCCTTGAAGAACACCAGATTCAATACCTCCGGCACGTCGATGCCGGTGTCCAGCATGTCCACGGAGATAGCGATCTGAGGCAGTTTCCTGACGTCGGAAAATTCGTCGATGGCGCTTTGCGCATACTTTGTTTTGTTGTCGATAACCTGGGCGTATCCGGTCAGGTGGGGGTACTCCTGATTGAAGATATCCAGAATTTTTTCGGCATGGGTGTGGTTCTTTGCAAAAATAATCGTCTTACCGATTTTTTGGCCGTAGTCGATACGGATGCCCTCGGTCATCAGAATGTGGAGCACCTGCCGGATGGTGTCCTCGTTGAATACCCAGTCATTCAAGGCGGAGGAGCCAATACGGTCCGGCATATCGCCGTCCTGGCTGAATGTGTCCTCATAGGCGGCCTTATCCTCCTCGGACAGGTCGTCGTAGACAATGCCCTCCTCCAAAAATTTCAGCTTGGTTTCCACAGACAGGAAGTCCACCAAAAAGCCGTCCTGTACCGCCTGGGCCAGCTCATAGCCGTAGGTGGGCGTGCCGCCGGGCAGCTCGAAGATCTCATAGGTGTTCTTGTCGATCTCATCCTTGGGGGTGGCAGTAAGGCCCACCAGGGGCGCGTCAAAATACGTAAAAATATTCTTGTACTTGTTATAGATGGACCGGTGGGCCTCGTCGCAGATCACCAGGTCGAAGTGGCCGCAGGTGAAAAGCTTCTTCTCATCCTGGTCCCGGGCCGCGTCAATGACGTTGTACATCGTTTGGTAGGTGGAGAACACGCCGTGGGCGGCGTAGTTGTCCTTCTCCTCACAGAGGTTGGTCACCGACAGATCCGGCAGCAGATTCACAAAGGCCCGCTTGGCCTGGGTCACCAGGGAATTCCGGTCCGCTAGGAACAGGATGTTCCGCACCCAGCCGTGGTTCAGCAGCACCTTGCAGAGGGCGATCACCGTCCGGGTCTTGCCGGAGCCGGTGGCCATGACCAGCAGCGCCTTCCGGCGGTTCTTCTCCTCAAAGGCGTCGCACACCGCCCGGACGGCGGCCTCCTGGTAGTACCGTCCGGCGATCTTCGGGTCCGCGTGGGCGTCCCGGAGGCTTCGCCACATGGCCCGCAGATTGAACAGTTTCTCCAGATCCCGCTTGGACCAGATGGCGGCCGTTTGCCGCTCCGGGTACTGCCCGTCGTTGATGCGGGTCTCGAAGCCGTTGGTCAGGAACACCACCGGCCGGCGGCCATACTGCCGCTCCAGAATATCCGCGTACAGCTTGGCCTGCTGCCGGCCCTGGACCACGTCCGCGCAGGCCCGTTTGGCCTCCACCACCGCCAGGGGGCGGAGGGCGTCGTCATAGAGCACATAGTCCGCCCGGCCCGTCCCGGACTTGTTGGGCATACCGGGGAGCTGCACCTCGTTCAGCCAGTCCCTGCCCTCCGTCCAGCCGGCGTCCGCCAGCATGGCGTCGATGTAGACCTTCCGGGTATCGTACTCGCTGAGCTCCAGGGGCTTGGGGACGTAGGTGGGCTGCTGGGCCTCCCGGCGGGCGGTCAGCTCCTCCCGCAGGGCCCTGTTCTCGTCCATGAGCCGCCGGAGGTCCGCCTCCTGGGTGGAGACCTGGACAGGCTGGGGGGCGGGCTCGCGCAGCAGGGCCCGGTCAAAATGCCCCTCGGTGTACTCCCCTCCGCCGTAGCAGTAGGCCACGAAGTCCAGGAAGATGTACAGGTTCTCCAGGCACACCACGGCCTGCTCCTCCGTCAGCTTCCGGTTCGAGTGGGCGGCCTGGTTGCCCAGCACCCGGATGAGGCGCATCCGCTCCCAGATGTCCCGGCCCACGATGTCCCGGAAGTCCTCGCTGTCCATAAGGGCGGACAGCCGCTCATCCCCACCGGCGGTGAGGGCGCCGTCCACAGCGTACATCCACTTCACCGCCGCCTCCATGGCCCGCCGGCAGTTCAGAATGCAGGCCGCGGGGTCAATGTGCAGAATCTGCTCCGCGGCCAGGGCAGGGGAGGCGAAGGGGGAGAAGGATTTGTTTTTTTGGAGGAAGGAGAAGTTAGGCATGATTATCACCACTATCCAAAATACGTTTCTGTAATATTCTTGATAAATCTCTCAAGTTTTTTCTCAACTTCTTTTTTCCCGCCGATGGTATTAGAATAAAATATAGTACGGTATCCACTTATGTCAAAGGGAAGCCGATCGCGTTTTCCAATATCTGCCAATAGGATTGTGGGTTTATGAAGTGCATGCGCATATCCTAATTCATAAAAAACGTTCGGATTATCCATTGTTATATCCGCAATAATAATAGCGGCACTCGATATTTCACGAACGATGTCTTGAATGATACTACTACTGGCGTACACCTCATCGGCTCGAGTAGCTTTGAAACCAAGCTGATCGCACTGTGTTTTGATGACCTCTTCGTATAAGGTATCAAAATCCTGTTCAAATTTCATGATTGTAAATACGGTGGGTTTGTTCTCAGATATTTGGATATTCTCAATAGTTGCGACTGATGAGTTGCAGACAAAAATGCCACAAAGGCCAGAAAAGTTATTAATAAATTCAGTGTAATTAAAAACTCTGGCATCGTTGATATACAAAGACACCATATTTCCGCTTAAATCAATAGCGATTGAGTAAACTTTTTTTGCTTCTAATGACTGCGGAGTTCCATCAAACAGCTTAAAGTCCCACTTTTTCCCGTCAAAATATTCTAGGCTAAAAGCTGATGGTTGATTACGTAACCCTATCTGATAAAACGTGGTTGTTCCGTTTCTGTTTTGATAATTAATTATTATGCCGGCACGCGTTCTATCAGTTACCTCATCAAAAGTTATATCAAAAGCGAGTTTCCCGCTGCGAAATGAATGCGGGAATAGAACATCGCCATACATAGGCATTAGACTTGACTTACCTAATATCGGGTCAGTTTGTGGCACGTCTTTACCTTGGAAAATGAGTTCTTCCCCGTTTGTACAAAACTGCCCGTTATGAACAATATATTTTGGAATCATGTTTAGGCCTCCCTTCACCCAAAATACTCCTGCATCAATGCTTTTTTTAACACTTCCAGTTTATCCAATCCCTGCTGGACTGTCAACCGGCATTTTTCGACTTGTTCATAATATACCTCATACTTCTTTTGTAAATCAAGTGGCGGCAATGGCATTTTAAAACCCATTATCTCTTCCCGGTTTACTTTGGGTAAGTTTGTCCTCGCACTAAACTGAAGTATATATTCTAAGAAAAAACTCGACCGCATTGTAACAGCTAAAAAAACACGGGTACACTTTTCTTTGTTGACTAAGATGGGATATGCATCGGCAGAGCATAATCCAGAAAATGTCGGCAGAGCGACCTTATTCAAGTTGGGACGAATTTTGCTGTAGATAATATGTTCAGGTGTAAAAATGTATTTTCCGCTTATTACTCCGTCCTGTTTTACTGTACGATAGCCACGCAATTCTCCGGTTTCTCTCTCGATGCTATCAATTCCGATATGAGGATAGTCGGCATATTTGACATAGTCCGTGGTCATCTTTCCGTCAATCTTAGCAAAAGCAGGGAATGCTTCTATTGGCCAATGGAGGGAGTTAGATTTAAAGTCCCCAAACATCTCCACAAACCGCGCCTTGACTAACTCGTCCAGTTTGGCAAGCTGCTGATTCCGAAGTGCAATCAATTCACTGACTTTGTCTAATGTTCTAACAATTTGTGCTTGCTTTGCTTCTGGAGGGAGAGGAATCTCGACTTCCTTTAACCATTTGAAATGTCGATTATATCCTGTGTCGGGGATTTTTGCATAGGACAGTGCATAGTATAGATATTTGTAGTTGGGATTAGGAATTTTCGCTCGCAAGAGCTTTACACCATCTGCCCCTAAAAAAAGGGGCATATCTACATATTTTATGATTCTCGTATGGTCACCAAAAATAATGGCCGGTACATTGCGGTATAATCCATCGGCATCATTTGAATAACCTGCAATATACTCTTGCCCTTGGTCAATAATAGGATAAAGGCCATTGGCTAAATAATTCTCTTTTGGGATTTTTCGACCTTCTTTTGTGACATCTTCAAGGGTATCAACAAATCTTGCCATTAATTTTTCCCCTCCAATTCCTCCCAACTCATTCCCTCAATATCTGCCCATGTCATATTCCAAAGAGATTTCATACCATCCCTAACCTCTTTTTCAAAAATAACAATATCGCGCATGATTTCCTGCGTGGGCGGATACTCCACCGCCACATACTCCGTCTTCTTATACTTATTGATGCTCAGATCGTACCCGTTGGCCACGATTTCCTCCCGGGGCACCAAAAACGACTGCTCCGTCCTGGCCCGGCCCTTCTCCGCCTCCCGGTTGTGGAACCGGGCGACAATGTCAGGGATGTCATTCTCCGCCACGATTGTCCGCTTGTCGTCCAGAGAAAACCCGTCGGCACGCATATCGTAGAACCACACGTCGTCCGTCCCGCCGTGGCCGGTCTTGGTGAACACCAGCACACCGGTGGACACCCCGGCGTAGGGCTTGAACACGCCGGAGGGCATGGAGATCACGGCCTCCAGCCGGTTGCCGTCGATGAGCTCCTTCCGGATGGCCCTGTGGGCGGCGGAGGAGCCGAACAGCACCCCGTCCGGCACGATGCAGGCGCACCGGCCGCCTACCTTCAGCATCCGCAGGAACAGGGCCAGGAACAGCAACTCTGTCTTCTTGGTCTTGCAGACCTTCAGCAAATCCGGGGACACCGTGTCCGCGTCCAGACTGCCCTTGAAGGGGGGATTGGCCAGGATGAGGCTGTACTGGTCCCGGTACTCGATGAAGGGGTTGTCCACCCCGTGGGTCATCATGTTCATGGCCCCGATGCGTAGCATGGTCCGGTCCATGTCGTAGCCGGTGAACATATGGTTCATGTAGTGGTCCTTCTTCTCCCGGTCAAAGAGCACCGCCGCTTTGTGTTTCTCCTTCAGGTACTGTCCGGCGGTGATCAGGAAGCCGGAGGTACCGCAGGCCGGGTCACAGATGGTGTCGTCGGGCCGGGGGGCGGTGAGCTCCACCATCATGCGGATGATGTGCCGGGGGGTGCGGAATTGGCCGTTGCGGCCAGCGTGGGCGATCTTATTCAACAGGTACTCATACACGTCTCCCCGGATATCGGTGTCCTGAATCTGGGCCATCTGCCGGTAGATGCCGTCCAGGCAGTCCACCACCTTGGACAGCACCAGGGGAGTGGGCAGCTTGAAGATTGCGTCGCCCATGTACTTGGAGTAGGCGCTGTTCTTGTCCGCGTGGAGGTTTTTGATGAAGGGGAATACCCACTCCTGCATCACGTCGTACATCTGCCCGGCGGGGAAGTCCCGGAAGACGGACCATTTCAGCTGCCGCCCTAGAACGGCGCGGTCCCCAATCTGTACGGTCTCCGCGAAGATGCTCTCATAGGGCAGGCCCAGCATGACGCTCTCCCGGCTGCGCCGGTCGTCGGCCTCGTCCAGGTCGTGGATGAACATAAGGTACGTGATCTGCTCGATCACGTCCAGGGGATTCACCAGTCCGCCCGCCGCAAAGATGTCCCAAAGCCCGTCGATCCTGTTTTTCAATTCGCCTGTCATCATGTTTCTCTCTCCCTGTTCCAAATGTAGGATGTGTAGCGTCCGCCGCCCAGTTTGAGGATTTCCCCGCTTTTCACCAATTCGTTCAGCGCCCGCTGAACGGTGACCTGGCTGACGTCGGAGCATTTACGTAGAAGCTCCGCCTTGGTGACCCGGTCCGGACTGTCCTTGATGACGGTCCGGATACGATCCGGCTTGCTGAGACCACTGGCCAGTACCCGGACCTGATCGGAAAACGCCCGGTAAGCGGAGAGGATAACGCCCAGAAGATACCGGACGAAGGGCACATAATCGTTGGCCCCCTCGCACCAGCCCCGGGCGCTCTGCCGCAAGGCCTCATCATATGCTCCTTTTGTATCCTCCATCCACTTTTCGATGCTGATATATTTCCCTACAGTATATCCCGCCCGGTTCAGTAGTAGCAAGGCCAGCAGCCGGCTCATTCTCCCGTTGCCGTTGTCGAAGGGGCAGATGCAGAGGAAATCCAGAACAAAGGCGGGGATCAGCAGCAGTGGGTCACATTTCCCGCTGTCAAGCGCTGCATTGTATGCCCCGCATACCTGCTCCACCGCCTTTGGTGTCTCCCAGGCGGAAATTCCCGTAAAGCCGCTGTCCGGATGGTTCGTCCTTTTGTAGACGCCGCCGGCAACCTTTCCGCTGTATTGGTAAAGCCCCTGATGGAACCAGAGAATGTTGGATGGATGCAGCGGCAGATAGGGGTAGTCCTTACTAATGGACGCCAGTACATCCCGATAGCCCGCAGCTGCCTGTTCATCCGGGCCATTCAGTCCGGCCTTCTTCTGCAACAGCCGCTCCAGGCGGTCCCCGGCGATCTGTACACCATCCAGCCGGCAGGACGCCCCGATACTCTGGACTTGAGCCGTCCTCAGCAGCACTGCGGCCATCTCGGCCTTTTCCCGGAGAAAAGCGCGCTGCTCTCCTTTGCATTCGTGAATCAGCCCGACCAGCTCCACAGTATCGGGAGTAAGCAGACTGCCATAGATCGCAGCATAATCGTATTGACGCATAACCCACCTCATGGATGAACCGCTGCTGGGTTTCCTGATATTGGAATGACAATTTTAGTTTATCATCCGGTGCAGAAAAAGTCAACCGTATCAATTTTGTCATTTTGAAAGAAATGATAAAATTGATACGGTTTTACATATCTTTCCGGACTCGGCTTACTCATCTAATGATTCCCATTCTATCACAAATCCGTCAATTTTCAACCGCCTTGTCCACCTTCGTCCTGTTTGTAGTGGTCTGTTTTCTCCTTGGACCGAAACGCTTTCACATTATAATAATTCCTGCACCTGGCGCTGCAAAACTCGCTCTTGGCATGGCTGTTGTAGTACACCTTCCCGCAGTTCTTGCATACCCGCAGAGGCACCGCGTCCCCTGTCACCATGGAGGCATAGAATAGTCGGATCACGGACAGCATACTGCGCATCTCCCATACAAGCTGCGGTGTACGGCCGCAAGTGAGCCGGTAGTTCAGCAGCCTGGACAGATCCATGACCCGGGAGTACTGCGGAGAAACGGATATCGCGCCTCTGGTGGTTTGAAAATGCTGATACAGTATCATAAATTCTTCTTGAAAAAGGTTGATATCCTCCCCGTAGTCCCGGGTGTTCAGCGGGCGGCAAAACGGGGGCAATTCCGGGTCGTCAGCGTAGCAGGTACCTTTCTCCGCCTCCAGTCCCAGGAGGCCGTTACGGGCCGCGAAACCGGCACACAGGCGGGTTTCATCCGTTCCTGCCATCCACAGCTTCCGTCCCAGGTCCAATGCCTCGGCCACCAATGTTTTCGGGTGTTCAGCACAGTTATATGTCAGCTCCACGGCATTGGGCGAGGGGACCAGGTATTGGGCCCCGCCCCGGTCCTCCACGACTGTGTACTCGGACCATCTGCTCCACATCACCGTCAGATTGGGAAATACGGTTTTCAGCTCCATCGTGATGCCTCCATCGTAATTTCTGTAATCACTATATCATCTTTCACCCGGGACCGCAAGACGCGGCCCGGGCTTTTTGCTTTACAGGCTTTTGTGCCCTGTCACCAGCAGCCGCACCTTCTCCAAGGCTCTCTGCCGGTGCTTGGTCACATTCCGGACGGAGCACCCCAGCGCCTCCGCTATGTCCACGGTGGAGTATCCCCACACCACATTGGCCCACAGCACCTTCTGCTGGACGGGCGTCAGATCCTTCAACGCTTTCGCATACGGGATAGTCTCCCATCAGCTGCGGCAGGTCCTCCGGGTCCCTGGAAAAGATGTACTCGTCCAGCTCCTCCTGCCGCCCCGGCTGCATCAGGTCCTTCTGCCGGTATGTATCGCCGTCTTCAGCCATTCGCTCCATGAGCGTGATATCCAGATCCGCCCGGTGCGCCTTGTGCCGCCGCTCCTCGTTTCTGTGATGGAGGTCCAATTCAGCCAGAACACCCGCCCAGTCCTCCGCAGCGGCTAATGCTGCCAGCTTTTCGTCTAGTTTGGACTCCCGCCTGTCTGCTGCGGAAAGCCCGGAAAATTTGTTTCCCATAAAGTACCGTTTCTTCCCCCCAGACCGTCTAGTATATAGATGGAGTAATTGATGTAACTAGTATAATTAATTATAAGATGTAAGTCG
Organism: uncultured Oscillospiraceae bacterium; assembly: GCA_947630395.1. Classification (GTDB taxonomy): domain Bacteria; phylum Bacillota; class Clostridia; order Oscillospirales; family Oscillospiraceae; genus Pelethomonas. The sequence continues at coordinate 9,319 of CANRHK010000012.1, read as the reverse complement.
AGAGGGGAGAAAAGAAAATGAGCAGAAAAGATAAACAGGTGCCCCGCCGCCGTACCAGCCAGAGGCGGGGCACGATGCCACGTATTCATTCCTTCCGAATCACGCGCATAGCCTTTTGAGAAGGGAGGTGTCCTATTTGAGATCCACCGTTTTCGTAGTAACGGAGCAGCCCGCCGGAGACACGCCCTGCGATGTGGAGAGGCTCCGGCAGGCGGTCGAGATCTGGCTCACAAACGAGCTGGAAAGAATGCCGGCGACGTGAACAAAAACTTGTCAGGCGGCTGCCCCTATGGTAAACTGTCAGGGAGCAGTTGCGCCCCGAAGGAGGTGTAACAACATACTTTGCGCCATCTATACAAGGCTGAGCAAGGAGGATGAGGACAAACATCAGCCGGAATCGGAGAGCATTCAGAACCAGAAAGCCCTGCTGTTCCAGTACGCGGTGGACCACGGCTGGGACATCTACGAAACCTACTGCGACGAGGACTACTCCGGCGCGGACAGCCAGCGGCCCGCCTTCAACCGGATGCTCCAGGCCGCGAAGGAGAAGAGGTTCCAGATCGTCCTCTGCAAGAGCCAGTCCCGGTTCACCCGGGATATGGAGCTGGTGGAGAAGTACATCCACGGCCTGTTCCCCCTGTGGGGCATCCGCTTCATCGCGGTGGCCGACAACGCCGACACCGAGGTGAAGGGCAACAAGAAGGCCCGCCAGATCAACGGCCTGGTCAACGAGTGGTATCTGGAGGACCTGTCGGAGAACGTGTGCATGGTGCTGGACATGAAGCGGCAGGAGGGGAAGTACATCGGCGCTTTCCCCATTTACGGCTACCAGAAGGACCCGGCGGACAAAAACCGGATCATCGTAGACCCCCAGGCCGCCGGAGTGGTGCGGCAGATCTACCGCTGGTCCCTGGAGGGATATGGGCGGCAGCACATCGCCGCCATGCTTAACGACCAGGGCATCCCCAACCCCACCCGCTACAAGGAGGAGCGGGGGTGGCACAACAACCACCCCCGAAAGAATGACTTTGGACTGTGGAACAAGGTCACCGTCCAGCGCATCCTGCGAAACGAGATGTACACCGGCGTGATGATCCAGGGCAGAAGGAAAAAGGTGAGCTACAAGTCCAAGGTGATCGTGGATGTGCCGCCGGACCGGTGGTTCCGGGTGGAGGGCACCCATGAGGCTATCATCGGCCGGGAGACTTTCGACGCCGTGCAGAAAGGGCTGGCCCTGCGTTCCCGGAGCGACGGCACCGGCGAGACACACCTGCTGGCGGGGCTGGTGAAGTGCATGGACTGCGGCAGCACCATGAGCCGGACCAGCAACGGCCAGAGAGGGGGGAAGCGGCTCTCCTACTTGCGGTGCAAGCGGTACGCCGACAGTGGCCGGGAGAAACAATGTACCCGCCACTCTATCCGCCTGGACAAACTAATCGAGCTGGTGTCCCAGCGCATCCGCCACTACATCCGGACCTATTTTGATCCAGAGAGCCTGGACCTCCCTGAGCCGAAGGACGGCCGCCGGGAGGCGTTGGAGCAGGAGCGAACGACCCTGGCCGCCCAGTTGGAGAAGCGCAGCCAGGCGCTGAAGAGCCTCTATCTGGACAAGGTTTCCGGTCTGCTCACCGAGGGGCAGTTCACCGACCTGAACCACTCCTTCCTGGAGGAGAAGTCCCGGCTAGAGATCAGGCTGGCCGGGGTAGAACGGGAGCTGGCCGAGCTGACCCGCCCCCGGCGGCGGGAAAAGCTCATGGACCGGGCCCGGGAGCTGTTGAAATTGGAAGAAATACCCAGAGAATTGGTGGTCATGCTGGTGGAGAAAATCGAGGTGGGCCAACGAGATCCCAATACGGGGGAGCAGGAAGTGAAAATCTTCTGGAAGTTCTGAATATATCATTAATTCCTCAATATATCCTGTTATTTTACAAAAAATAAACTGAAAATTTAAGGACACTTATTTCCTTCTTCAAAGAAAATAAGTGTCCTAACGGAGCCGCAGGCCACGTGGTGGAGCCAAAATACCCCGCCGCCGTGGATCGCTACGTGGATCTGGGCCGCTTCTACGACCTGGATGCCGCCAAGACCGCCCGGGAGGAGGTGATCCGTCACAGCCGGGAGGCTGCCGCCGCCTACCAGCGGGCCTACCGGGCCATGGGGGCGGTGCGGCAGATGGAGGACAGCGCCGCGCTGATGATGGCGGACGGCCTGGACACCGTCAAGCTGATCCGCCGCACCGACGGCATCATCGGTCGGGAGCTGAAGGGCCGGGGCGGCGGGGGAGAGGACGCCTGCCGCTTTTTGGGGAGCCTCACCTGTCAGGGCCCCGTCTGGCGCTTTGACACGGTGGCGGCCCTGTGCCCCAAGGTCTATGAGATCCAGGACAGCTGCGGCTTTGCCGCCCCCATGCTGGAGAGGCTCCGCGCCGCGGCGGCGGCCAGGGGCTACCGGGCGATTGTCTGCCCGGACCCGGAGCACCCGGATCGGATCCAACATCTGCTGGTGCCGGAGCTGGGGCTGGCCTTTGTCACCAGCCGGGAGGGCATGGCCTACGACGGCCCAGCCTACCGCCGGGTGCGGCTGGACGCCATGGTCTCCGCCTCCCACAGCAAGCGGTGTAAGTCCCGGCTGCGGTTCCTCCACCGGATGGCGGACGCCCTGCGGGAGGAGGCCGTCGCCGCCCTCCGGGAGGCCAAGGCCGCCCACGACGCTCTGGAGGCGGTCTATCAGCCCCATGTGGACTTCGCCGGGGTGGACGATTTGACGGAGCGGGAGCTTGCGCGCCTGGAAAGGCGGCTGTGATTTTTTTGAAAATCCCTTGTCAACCGGGAAGGATAATGATATGATACCAGAAAATGGGTTGGGGGCGGCGTTTTTCCGTCCCCGGCCCGCTGAAAAAGAGCGAGGGGAGTGGTTCACATGGCCGCGATGACGGAGGACAGGCGCTATGCCTACACCCAGAACCGGGAGCTGAGCTGGCTGCGGTTCAACCGGCGGGTGCTGGAGGAGGCGGGGGACGATACGGTGCCCCTGCTGGAGCGGCTGAAATTTATTTCCATCTTCACCAGCAATCTGGACGAATTTTTCATGGTCCGGGTGGGGAATCTGTTTGACCTGTCCCTGGTGTCCCCGGACGAAATTGACAACAAGACCGGCAAGACCCCCATGGAGCAGCTGGCGGAGGTCTACAGCGTCATCCCCGGCCTCATTGAGATCAAGCAGGGACTCTACGCCGACGTGGCGGCCCTGCTGCGCCGGGAGGGTATCTGCGATCTGGAGATGGATGAGCTGACGGCGGAGGAGAAGAAGTTCGTCTCCACCTACTACAAGGCCCGCATCCGGCCGGTGCTGTCCCCGCAGATCGTGGATAACCACCACCCGTTCCCCCACTTGGTCAGCAAGGCCCTCTACGTGGCGGCCCTCCTCCGGGCCAAGCCCAAGAAGGACAAGGGCAAGGACAAGGGCAAGGACAAGGACAAGAATAAGGACAAGAACCGGGAGAGGGAGAAGGCGGACGTGTCCCTGGGCCTGGTGCCCGTGCCGGACAGTCTGCCGCCCTTCCTGACCATGCCCGACGACCCGTGCCGGTTTTTGCGGATGGAGACCATCGTCCGCCACTGGGCGGGGGATCTGTTCGCCGGGTTCAAGATGGAGTCCAGCTGCGTCCTCTGCGCCACCCGCAGCGCGGAGCTGGGGCCTGACGCGGAGATCCTGGAGCGGGGCGGGGAGGACATCCTCAACCGCATGAGCCAACTCTTAAAGAAGCGGGCCAGCCAGTCGGTGGTGCGCCTGGAGCTGAACCGGAAGCCCAACGGCGAGCTGACGAAGCTGCTGAAGGCCCGCATCCGGGTGGACAGCCGGCAGGTGTACATCGACCAGACGCCCCTGAACATGCACTATGTCTACGACCTGATCCGCTCCCTGCCCGCCGACAGGACAAAGCCCCTGCTGTTCCCGCCCTACAGGCCCCGGTGGCCGGAGGACCTGGACGAGCACGCCAGCCTTATTGACCAGCTGCGGCGGCGGGATCACCTGCTGTTCTTCCCCTTCGACAGCGTGGATCCGTTTTTGAAGCTCCTCAGCGAGGCCGCCGAGCGGCCCGACGTGATCTCCATCCGCATCACCATCTACCGCCTGGCCACCTCCTCCAAGATTGCCCACATCCTCTGCAAGGCGGCGGAGAGCGGCAAGCAGGTGACGGTGCTCATGGAGCTCCGGGCCCGGTTCGACGAGGCCAACAACATCTCCTGGTCCCGGCTCCTGGAGGACGCGGGCTGCCAGGTGATCTACGGCTTCGACGGCTACAAGTGCCACAGTAAGATCTGCCTGATCACCCTCCGCCAGGGGGATAAGCTCAGCTACATCACCCAGATCGGCACCGGCAACTACAACGAGCAGACCAACGCCATGTACACCGACCTGAGCCTCATGACCGCCAACGAGGCCATCGGCCTGGACGGCACCGTGTTCTTCCAGAACATGCTGGTGGGCAACCTGGAGGGGGAGTACCAGCATCTGCTGGTGGCCCCCGCCGGCCTGAAGCATCGGATCATGGAGCTCATTGACGGCGAGATCGCCAAGGGCGGCGAGGGCTACATCTGCATCAAGGCCAACGCCATGACCGAGCGGGAGGTCATGGATAAGCTGGCGGAGGCCTCCCGGGCGGGGGTTCAGATCCAGCTGATTCTCCGGGGCATCTGCTGCCTCCGGCCCGGCATCGCCGGGGAGACGGACAACATCCGGGTCACCAGCATCGTGGGCCGGTACCTGGAGCACGGCCGGATCTACTGCTTCGGCAAGGGGGAGGACGCCAAGCTGTTCATCGCCTCGGCGGACATGATGACCCGGAATCTGGACCGCCGGGTGGAGATCGCCTGCCCCATCTACGACAGGGACGTGCGGCGGCAGCTGATGTGGATTCTACATACCCAGCTGGAGGACAACGTGAAGGCCAGCTCCCTCCTGCCTGACGGCTCCTACCGCCGGAAGGTAAACACCCTGGCCCCCAGCGCCAGCCAGGAGGTCTTCATGGCCCAGACCAGCCACCGGCCCTTCGTCCCCGAGCCGGAGAAGCCCAGGGGCATCAAGAAGCTCTTTGGCGGCATCAAGGTCCAGGTTCATTTCGGAAAGAAAAAATAAAAAGCGCCCGCCCGGAACATTGCCGTTCCGAGCGGGCATTTTCGTATCACTCCGGCACCTCGATCCGCTCCCGCAGATAGTCCGCCACGTCGTCCAGTCCGGCGGGAGTGTTGGCGGCCAGGCCGGTCCAGGCGTCCTCCCAGTATTCCAGGCCGTCCGCGCCTTCCAGGAAGACGAACCGGCCGCCCTCAAAGTTCCAAAGCTGGGCCACGTCGGCGTAGCAAAAGAAGCCATCGTCCCCCATGGGCGCGCCGGTATCCGGCGTGGTCACCCCGGCGATAAAAATGGCGTCGCTGCCCACCGTCAAGCCGTCCAGAGGGTGGGAGAGGGAGGTGGTGACATACCCCGGCACCATGTTCAGCAGGAGGCTGTACGTCTCTCCCGCGTTCAGGTCCCCCCGGAGGCACTCCGACACCTCCACGACGGCCACGGAGAAATAGCACGTCACCCCGGTCCCGCCGCTCTCCCAGGAGGCCGCGTTGCAGTTGATGTCCCGCACCGTCCCACGGAATACCGCGATGTCCCAGCCGCTATAAAACGGGTGGTCAAAGTCCAGCAGCTCGTCCTCGCTGAGCCACAGGATATCGTAGCTTTCGCTGTCCGGCTGGCGTACCGCCTCCGGCAGCGTCTCCGGGTCCAGATTCATGTTGAAGCTCACATTATCGGAGGAGAGCCGCTTCCCGGGCCACAGCTCCCCGTTTGCAGTGCCGCTTTGGTTCTGGCCATCCCGGTCATTTCCGGGTCTCATACCGCTGCTGTCCTGTTCGGTATGCGTCAGCCGGTTCACGGCAAACGTCCCCGCTAGCACCAGCGCCAGGCAGGCCGCCAGGGCGGCGTACCGCTGCCAACGCACAGCTCTTTTCACCGCTGGCGTATCCGCATCGGCCACCTGCCCGTCCCGGGCCTCACCGATGGCCCGGAATAAGTCCTCTCGTGTCACAGGGAAAATCCCTCCTTTGTCAGATAGTCTCTCAGCTTCCGCCGCATCCGCAGCAGCATGGACTTCACCTTGGAGAGGCTGAAGCCGTACCGCCTGGCGATATCCTCCAGGCTGTCGCAGTACCAGTACCGCCGCAGAAATACCCGCCGCTGCTGGGGGGAGAGGGTGTCCAGAAAGGCGCGGACCGCCTCCCCCAGCCGCCTGCGCTCCAGCTCCTCCTCCAGACTCCCGCCGCCTACGCACTCGCCCAGCTCGTCCAGCACCGCCAGATTGCCGCCGTCCCGCTTTTGGGCGTGGTCCCGCCGCCAGATGGTCAGGGCGGCGTTCCGGGCAATCCGGCCCAGCAGGGGAGACAGCACCGCCGGCCGCTGGGGCGGCATGGCGTTCCAGGCCCCCAGCCAGGTGTCGCTGAGGCACTCCTCCACATCCTCCGGGGAGGGGAGAATGTTGGCGGCGATGGCCCGGCAGTAGGCGCCGTATTTTCGGGCGGTCTCCGCGATGGCGGACTCCGCCCTGGCCCAGAACAGGGCGACAATCTCCTTGTCCTCCATGGCGGGCCTCCTTTCGGTTGAACATGTTCACCCCTATAGACGCGGTTTCGCGCCAAAGGTCGCGCGGCATCCAAAAAAATTTTTAGCCCCCGCCGCGGGGCGGGGACTGGATTGTTTCACGTGAAACATGTGTTCTACAAAATTAGACGGATTTCTCCTTGTCGCGGCGGATTTGCTTGGCATAGCGGTCCTCCTCGGAGAACACGCAGCCGCAGTACTTCTGCATGTAGAGGCCCAGCTCCCTGGCCTTGGCCTGTCCCGCCCGGAAACCGGGGCGGAAGTCCCGGTACAGAAACGCCACGCCGTATTTTTGCGCCATCTCCTCGCCCACGGCCCGCAGCAGGTCGTGGTTCTGGTAGGGGCTGATCAGCAGGGTGGTGGAGAAGGCGGAGAATCCGTGCCCGGCGGCATATCTGGCGGTCTCCTCCAGGCGGATCCGGTAGCAGTGGGGGCAGCGGTGGTCGATATCCTCCGCCACGGCCCGGACGAAGTCCCGGAGGCCGTAGTCCTCCCGCACCAGCAGCTCCATGCCGATGGAGGCGGCGTAATCGATTAGGGTGTCCCGGCGGGCCCTGTACTCCTGGTAGGGGTGGATGTTAGGGTTGTACCAGAAGCTGACGGGCTCGATGCCCTCGCCCCGGAGGGTTTCCACGCAGGAGATGCTGCACGGGGCGCAGCAGGTATGAAGAAGGATGTGTTCCATGGTCCTGACCTCAGTTTTTTTCTGGGGGCGCACCCCCGCTCCTCCAGTGTAGCATATTCCGCGCTGTTTGTCACGAAAAAACGAGTCCCCTCTTGCCAATTTGCACCGGGCAGATTATAATATCCCCAGGAAAGAGAAAGAGGAGGCCAGGTATGGCGCTGCTGTATTGGTTTGAGTCCATCCGCACGCCGGTGATGGACACCGTCATGTCCCTTGTCACCCACCTGGGGGAGGAGACCTTCTTCATGGTGGCGGCGCTGTTTGTGTTCTGGTGCGTGGACAAGCGCAAGGGCTACTACCTGTTGGCGGTGGGCTTTGTGGGGACGCTCTTCAACCAGTGGCTGAAGATTGTCTGCCGGATTCCCCGGCCCTGGGTGCGGGACCCCAATTTCACCATTGTGGAGGCCGCCCGGGAGCAGGCTGCGGGCTACAGTTTCCCCAGCGGCCACGTCCAGTGCTCCGTGGGCTATCTGGGCGGCATCGCCCGGTTCACCCGGAGAACCTGGCTCCAGGTGGTGTGCGCCATCCTGGCGGTGCTGGTGCTGATCTCCCGCATGTATCTGGGGGTCCACACCCCGGCGGATGTGTTTGTGTCCCTGGCAGCGGGGGCGGTGCTGGTGCTGGTATGGTACCCTCTCATGGAGAGTACCGTCTGGGCCCCCAGGCGGATGTATGTCATCCTGGGCGGGATGCTGGGACTCAGCCTGGCCTTTGTGGCCTTTATGGAGCTCTGCCCCTTTCCGGCGGACATTGACAGCGAGAATCTGGCTTCTGCGGTGAAAAACGCCTACACCCTGGCCGGGGCCACCGCCGGCATGTTGGTTGTCTACGCCTTTGACGTTAATCTGCTCCAGTTCCCGGAGAAAGCCCCCTGGTGGGGACAGCTTGTGAAGATGGCGGGGGGCTTGGCCCTGGTGCTGCTGGTGCGGGTGGCGCTGAAAGCGCCTCTCACGGCCCTCTGCGGCGGGCACCAGATCGCCAGCGCCATCCGCTACTTCCTAATGGTCCTGGTGGCCGGGGGCGTCTGGCCCATGACCTTCCGCTTTTTTGAGCGGTACGACAGATAGAGACTGCACATACTAAGGAAAACGCCGGCAGCGGCCGGCGAGCCATAGAAGCGAGGAAAGCAACTTGGACAACATCTTGGAAAAACCCCGGGACAGAGCCGTGCTGGCGGGACTCAGCAGCCCCCGGCTGGACAGCAGGGACAACGCCGACGAGGACACCATGAAGGAGCTGGAGGCCCTGGTGGCCACCGCTGGCGGGGAAGTGGCCGCCGTGGTGCTGCAAAACCGCGCCGCGCCGGACCCCCGCACCTTCATCGGTGAGGGCAAGGCGGCGGAGATTAAGGAGTTGGTCAAGCACGAGGAGGCCACCATGGTCATCTTCGACAACGACCTGAGCCCGTCTCAGATGCGGGTGCTCACCGAGGAGCTGGGGGTCCAGGTGTTGGACCGCAGCGGCCTCATTCTGGATATCTTCGCCCAGCGGGCCAGGACCAGGGAGGGGCGGCTCCAGGTGGAGCTGGCCCAGTATCAGTATCTGCTGCCCCGGCTCACCGGTATGTGGACCCACCTGGAGCGCCAGGCGGGCACCAGCGGCAAGGGGCCCATCGGCTCCAAGGGTCCCGGCGAAACGCAGCTGGAAACGGACCGCCGCCACATCCACCGGAAGATTGACAAGCTGAAGGATGAGCTGGAGGAGGTGCGCCGGGTTCGCGGCACCCAGCGCCAGCGGCGGATGAAGAACGAGATCCCGGTAGTGGCCATTGTGGGCTACACCAACGCGGGGAAGTCGACTCTCTTAAATGCCCTCACCGGGTCAGATATTCCGGCTAACAACCGGCTCTTTGACACTTTGGACACCACCAGCCGCCTGCTGACCATCAGCGACACTCTGGATGTGGTCATCTCTGACACGGTGGGGTTTATCAGGAAGCTGCCCCACCAGCTGGTGGATGCCTTTAAGGCCACCTTGGAGGAGCTG
>CANRHK010000011.1 GCA_947630395.1 uncultured Oscillospiraceae bacterium | reverse complement strand
GCGGGGAAGATCAGCGGCTATGCCGAGGCGGCGATGAAGTGGGCCAACGCGGAGGGGCTGATTACCGGCAGGACGGCCACCACGCTGGTACCCGCCGGAAACGCCACCCGCGCCGAGATTGCCACCATCCTGATGCGGTTCTGTGAGGACGTGGCAAAGTAAGCGCGAGATTTCACAGCAACATCTACAAATAACGCACATGGCAAAATACCGGCACCGCCCGATGGGCGGCGCCGGTATTTTACGGCAGAGAGTGGAGCGCTTCCGCAATGCAAAGTAGACCGTAGGGGCCGCTGTCCTCAGCGGCCCGTTCCCGTCATGGCCATTAACAGCAGGCCGGTGTCCTCACCGGCCCCTACGGCAGCAGATTGCGAAACCATGGATTTCGGGCGGATGATATCCGCCCCTACAGTGTAAAGCCCCGCGAGGCAGGCATGGGGCACGAAGGGTACATGGCACCCCACTACGTGGGACGCGCCGAGGGATTTTTGCTGTGAGCTTCTTGAAAGCATACTGAAACAGCCGCTTCGCCCCATACACGGACGGCAGTCCGGTTTAGACAAAACCAACCGAAGGACGAGCGCAAAACAAATCACAACATTAGGGTTCTCAGGGGGGAACCCCCTGAGCGTGCTTTTGGGCACTTTTCCCACGAGGGAAAAGTGCCGCCCCCCGTCCCGCCCCGGCAGGGGCATCTCAGAGAGACAAATTCTCCGGCAGGGAGTCGTCGTCGGTGATCCAGCCGGCCACATCGACCACCCGGTAGTCCGTCTTGGTGTCCCGGATGATGACCCGGGAGATGCCCGCGTTGATAATAAGGCGGCGGCACATGGAGCAGGAGGAAGAGCCGGGGATCAGATCCCCTGTCCTGGGGTTCCGGCAGGCCATGTACAACGTGGAGCCCAGGGTCTCGCTGCGAGAGGCGGAAATGATGCAGTTGGCCTCCGCGTGGACGGAGCGGCACAGCTCATACCGCTCACCGGAGGGGATCTTCAGCTCCTCCCGGGTGCAGACGCCCAGATCCGCGCAGTTTTTCCGCCCACGGGGGGCGCCGTTGTAGCCGGTGGAGATGATCTCGTCATTCTTGACAATGATGGCGCCGTAACACCGGCGCAGGCAGGTGGACCGCTCGGTGACGGTCTCCGCAATGTCCAGATAGTAGTTTTCCTTGCTGACACGCTCCATGGCAGCGCCTCCTTATGCGTTCTCACCTCCAGTATGACGGAAAACAGCAAAAAAAGCAAGATTTTTATGTTACATAAAATTTAAAAAATCCCCCCGTTGCATCAGCGGAACGGATATGATACAATTAAAGACTACAAAGATGTATTATCGGAGGACCCGCTATGACCACCCGCGACTACCAGCAGAAGAGCCTGCTGCGCATTTTTGTCAGCTTTTTCAAGCCCCATCTGGGCCTGTTCCTCCTGGATATGGCCTGCGCCCTCATGATCTCCCTGGTGGACCTGTCCTTCCCCTATATCTCCCGGCTGTGCCTCTATGAGCTCATCCCGGAGAGCAAGTACAAGGCCTTTTTCGCCGTGATCCTGGTGCTGGTGGCGGCCTATCTGATCCGATCCTGCCTCCAGTTCGTGGTCACCTACTGGGGACACACCTTCGGCGTGCTGGTGGAGATGGATATCCGGCGGGACCTCTTTACCCACCTCCAGACCCTTTCTTTCAGCTTCTACGACAAAAACCGCACCGGCCACCTCATGAGCCGCCTCACCAGCGAGCTCTTTGATATCACCGAGCTGGCCCACCACGGGCCGGAGGACCTGTTCATCTCCGGCATCACCATTGTGGGCGCGGTGGCCATCCTCTTTACCGTCCAGTGGCGGCTGGCCCTGGTGCTGATGATTCTGATCCCCCTCTTTATGGCCGTGGTCATGATGAACCGGCAGCGGATGAAGGACACCTCCCGCCGGGTGAAGCAGACCAACGCCGGCATCAACGCGGATATTGAGTCTACCATCTCCGGCATGCGTACCGCCAAGGCTTTCTCCAACGAGGACGTGGAGCACGACAAGTTCCTGCGGGCCAACGACCGCTACCGTGACGCCAAGCGGGAGAACTACAGGGCCATGGGCCGGTTCTTTGCCAGCATGGAGCTCTTTATGTCCATCATGCCCGTCACCGTCATCGCCTACGGCGGCTGGCTTATCATGGACGGCAAGATGGACTACGTGGACCTGATCACGTTCAGCCTCTACACCTCCACCTTTATTAACCCCATCCGGAAGCTGTCCAACCTCTCCGAGATGCTGGTCAACGGCTTCGCCGGCCTGGGCCGCTTCGTGGAGCTCATGCGGCTGGAGCCGGATCTGAAGGACAAGCCCGGCGCCCTGGAGCTGAAGGACGTGCAGGGCCGCATCGACGTGGACGACGTGTCCTTCGCCTACGACCGGGACGATGTGGAGGTGCTCCACCACGTGTCCCTCCACGTGAAGCCCGGGGAGACCATCGCCGTGGTGGGCCCCTCCGGCGGCGGAAAGACCACCCTGTGCAGTCTTATCCCCCGGTTCTACGACGTGGACGAGGGCGCCATCTCCATCGACGGCCACGATATCCGGGACGTGACCCAGCGCAGCCTCCACCAGAACATCGGCATTGTGCAGCAGGACGTGTTCCTCTTTGCCGCATCCATCGGCGACAACATCCGCTACGGCCGGCCCGACGCCACCGACGCGGAGGTTATCGCCGCTGCCGTCCGGGCGGAGATCTACGACGATATCATGGCCATGCCCGACGGCTTCGACACCTTTGTGGGCGAGCGGGGTGTGCTCCTCTCCGGCGGGCAGAAGCAGCGGATCTCCATCGCCCGCATTTTCCTGAAAAATCCCCCGGTGCTGATCCTGGATGAGGCCACCTCCGCCCTGGACAGCATCACCGAGGCCAAGATCCAGCGGGCCTTTGACGAGCTGGCCAAGGGCCGCACCACCCTTATCATCGCCCACCGGCTGTCCACCGTCCGCAACGCCAGCCGGATCCTGGTGGTGCGGGACGGCTTCATCAGCGAGGAGGGCGCCCACGAGGAGCTGCTGGCCAAGAACGGCGACTACGCCATGCTGTACAACACCCAGAATTTACATGGATAAGACCAATCTGATTGCGAAAACCGCCCAGGACCCGGACGACCGGCTGCTGCTGGCCCGGGTGCTGGATAAATATGAGCAGATGGAGCGGCGAAACGCCCCCACCGCTACCGGCTTTTTAAGCCCCCGGGAGCAGAAGCTGGCGGAGGCCCTCCTCCGCGCCGCCGGGGTGCGGTCCGGCTACGCCTTTGACGGCGGCTGGCGGTCGGCGGAGCGGCGGGTGCTGGCTTTTTTGCCGGAATGGGCCGGGGGAATGGAGACGGAATTGTGCTTCCTCCGGGCGTCCTTCCACGGGGAGGACAGCAGCCCCACCCACCGGGACCTGCTGGGCAGCCTCATGGGCCTGGGCGTCACCCGGGAGCGGCTGGGGGACATTCTGGTGTCGCCCCACAGCGCCGATCTGGTGGCCGCGCCGTCCCTGCGGGAGTTTCTGCTCCAGAACTGGGGGTCCGCCGGGCGGGTGAAGCTGTCCGTGGCGGAAATTTCCCGGGAGGAGCTGCGGCTGCCGGAGGTAAAGGTCAAGACCATCCGGGACACCGTCAGCTCCCTGCGGCTGGACGCGGTGGCGGCCTCCGCCTTCTCCATGAGCCGGGGCCGTGCCGCCGAGCTGATTGCCGCCGGGAAGGTGAGCCTGGACCACCTGCCCTGCGAGAAGGGGGACAAGGCCGTGGCCGAGGGCGCGGTCATCTCCGTCCGGGGCCTGGGGAAGGCGAAGCTGACGGAGGTCGGGGGCCTCAGCAAGAAGGGCCGCACCGGTATCACCATTGAGAGATATCTTTGAGGAAGAGGGCGTGTTCCATGGAGCAGTACAAAATCGACCGCATCAACGCCTACGCCCGCCGGGTCAAGGCGGGGGAGGTCCTGACGCCGGAGGAGCTGGCGGACCGGGACGCGCTACGGAAGGAATATATCGCCAGCGTGGTGGGAGACCTGAAAACCCAGCTGGACCACACGTGGGTTGTGGATGAAAAGGGAAACAAGCGCAGGCTTTCCAGAAAAGAGAGGTGCGTATGAGCGAGTATTACGACAAGAATAAATTCAGCGGATCCCAGCCGGGGACGCCCCCGCCCAGGACGCCTCCGCCGCCCAAGGCACCTCCCAAGCGGCCCGCGCCTCCGCCGCCCACCCGGCAGCAGCGACAGAGTCGGCCAGCCAACGAGGGCTGGTGGTACAGCTGGCCGGTGATTGTGATCCTCTTTGCCATGGGCATCTGGCCGGTGGCCCTGGGACTGCTGTTTTACAATATCTTCCAGGACGACAAGCAACAGAAGCAGCGGCGGCAAACGGCCAGCCGCCGCGCCGCCCCTCAATCGGAGAGCGCGGCGGAGCAGGCCATCCGCAGGGCCCGGGAGCGGGCCGCGGCCAAGGAGGACGGCCAGTGGGACGAGTATGTGGCCCCGGTGCAGCCGGCGGGAAATAAGCCCGAGGAGCAGGCGGTGACCCGGCGGCAGTACAGCGCCCAGGCCGCGCCGGTGGACGTCCGGGGCGACGCAAACGTCCGGCGGCAGACCGCCCAGGATTGGGCCAGCCGGCAGACGGCCCCCAAGGACAAGACCAGGGCGCCATTCTCCAGCAAGCTGCTGCGGATCTTTGGCGCCATCCTCCTGTTTGTGGGCGGTGTCGCGCTGTCGGAGGCGGTGCCGGATGTGCTGCGCTACGGGACCCTGTATCTGGACGACATCTTTGCGTCCATGGGCTTTGCCATCGCCGGCGGGGCCATGTTCTGGCGCGGCCACCGTGTGGCCACGATGACCCGCCGCAGCCAGCGGTATATCCTGGCCATCGGCAACGTGGACAAGATGCCCATCGCCGAGATCGCCAAGCGGGTGAACCGCACCCCGGAGAAGGCGGAGAAGGAACTCCAGAAGCTTATCGACAAGGGGTACCTGGGGGAGGACGCCTACATCGACCACGAGCGGGGCTACTTCCTCCGCTTCGGCGCCACCCTGGAGGAGGAGCCGAAGGGAGTCCCGGTGCAGGAGACGCCCCCGGAGGCGGAGGAGGGCTACAGCGGCATTCTCCGCAACATCCGCCGGGCCAATGACCGCATCGCCGACGAGGAACTGAGCCGGAAGATCGACCGCATCGAGCAGGTCAGCGCCCTCATCTTCCGGGAGGTGGAGGAACACCCGGAGAAGCGGGACAGCATGCGCACCTTCTTCGACTACTACCTGCCCACCACCCAGAAGCTGCTGGACACCTACGCGGAGTTTGAGGAGACCGGCGTGGAGGGGGAGAACCTCCGACAGGCCAAGGAGCGCATCGAGCAGACCATGGACGCCATCGTGGAGGGCTTTGAGAACCAGCTGGACCGGCTGTACTCCACCGACGCCATGGACGTGGTCAGCGATATCAAGGTCATGGAGGCCATGTTGAACCGGGACAGCGCCAGCGCGGCTAAGGACTTCGGCTACGCCGAGCCGCCCAAGGTCAAGCCCAAAGAGGCCTCGAAGAAATCGGAGGGCGGCACGGACGGCGAGGACGGTGGCATTACCCTACAGATATAGCGCGGGCCGCCCCAGCAGAGAAAAAGCCCCCGGAACAGATTGTTCCGGGGGCTTGCTTTATCAGAAGGCACCGGCGTCACAGCGGGGGCTGAGCCGCCAGGCGGTACAGGACGGTTCTGCCCCGCCTCTCCGCCGTCATAGCCGCGGATGCTGCCGCCGTCGTACTCCTCGGCTTTTGAAGCCGTAGACATCGAAGCTGCGCATGCAGTCCCGGGTGCGCTGAAAATTCTTGATCAGCTCGCTGTAGGACATCCACGCCACCTCCCAAGCGGTTCATTTGAGGCTATTGTAGCATAGGAACGGCCCAAAAGAAAGGGCCGGTAGGAGAGATTGCGGCTTTTTATTGGCATCCGTATGAGGGAGGGGTGGAAAAAGCGGAAGAAATAGTATATAATACCCGGGTGGGCGGAAAAACATCCGCCCGCCACCATAGATCATAAAGGAGATTTCCCCTATGGCCGAAGAAATGAGAGCCTTTGCCTATATCTGTCCCTCCTGCGGCAAGAGCGTGTACGGCGAAAGGACCCAGTTCGCTTTGCAGGCTGCCGCGTCCGCCGTGGTCTGCGACTGCGGCAACAGCGAGCTCACCGCCGAGCCGGCGGGGAACTGCTACCGCGTCACCGTGCCCTGCGGCGTCTGCGGCGGGGAGCACCGGGCCGAGGTGCCTGTGGATCGGTTCCTCCGGGGCAGCGGCGTGGGGCTGGCCTGCCCGGAGACAAAGCAGCTCTGCTGCTACATCGGCGAACCGGCCCGGGTCTGTGCCGCCGCCCGGGAGCTGGAGATCACGGTCCGGAAGAAGAAAGACAGCTCCGGGAGCGGCGGGGCCTTTGTGGACGATATCATCATGTACGAGGTCCTGTCGGAGCTGAAGGACATTGCCGCCCGGGGCGGCATCTCCTGCTCCTGCGGCCATCAGGGCTGCTCCATTGAGGTCCACAGCGCCGATGTGGACCTGGTGTGCCCCGCCTGCGGCGGGCGGCTGCGGGTGCCCGCCGCAACCGACGAGGATTTGGATCAGCTCTGCTGCCAGTACACCCTGACCATCCGGGGGAGGAAATGACATGCTGACCGGCTGTTTTGTGCTGTTCTTTGGCATGGTGGCCGCCTGTTTGGCCGCCGGCTGGTCGGTGGCCTGGGCCCTGCTGGGCGGGCTGGCGCTATTCTGGTGCCTGGGGCTGAAAAAGGGCTTCTCCCACCGGCAGCTGTGGGAGATGGCCTGGATCAAGTGCAAAAAATCCCTGATTGTGGTGCGGATCATCCTCCTCATCGGGGCCATCACCGGCGTGTGGCGGTGCGGCGGGGTTATCGCCTACTGCATCGTCCGGGGCGTGGGACTGGTGACGCCGGGGCTGTTTCTGGCGGCGGCCTTTGTGCTCTGCGCCCTTTTCAGCTACGTGCTGGGCACCTCCTACGGCGTCAGCAGCACCCTGGGGGTTATCCTCATGGCCTTGGCCCGGTCCGGGGGCGTCAGCCCCACCGTGGCGGCGGGGGTGGTGCTTTCCGGGGTATACTTCGGCGACCGCTGCTCCCCGGCCTCCTCGGCGGCGGCCCTGGTGGCGGCGGTGACGGAGACAGACCACTACCGCAATGTGCGGCTGATGCTGCGCACCGGCCTCCTGCCCACGACGCTGACCCTGGGCGTCTATCTGTTCCTCTCCGCCCGGCACCCCATGGCCCGGATGGATGAAGCCGTGCTTTCCGCCCTGGAGGGCCGGTTTACCATGACTTGGCTTTGCCTGCTGCCGGCGATCATCATGTTCGTGCTGCCCCTTTTGAAGGTGCCCATCCACTGGACCATTCTGGCCAGCACCGGCGCGGCGGCGATTCTGGCTGTCGCGGTCCAGGGCTTCTCGCCCCTGGAGCTCCTCTCCGCCGCCTGGGGCGGCTACCACCCGGCGGATCCGGCCCTCTCCGCGGTCCTCTCCGGCGGCGGCATCACCAGCATGACCGCCAGCTACTTTATTGTGAGCCTCACCGGCCTGTACTCCGGCGTCCTGGAGGGCACCGGCAGCCTGGACGGCATCCACCGCAAGGCGGAGGCCCTGGCGGGCCGCGTGGGCCGCTTCCCGGCGGCCATTGTGGTGTCCATCCTGGGATCCGCCGTCCTCTGCAACCAGGCGGTGACCAGCATGATGTGCCAGCAGCTGCTGGGGGACTGCTACGAGGACAGGGAGGAGCTG
Source organism: uncultured Oscillospiraceae bacterium (assembly GCA_947630395.1). Classification (GTDB taxonomy): domain Bacteria; phylum Bacillota; class Clostridia; order Oscillospirales; family Oscillospiraceae; genus Pelethomonas. The sequence goes on along the minus strand of CANRHK010000011.1, from coordinate 17,198 downwards.
GCCATGGACATTGAGAACTCCGGCATTATGATCGCCGGCCTCATCCCCTGGTCCATCGCGTGCAGCATCCCCCTGGCCATGCTGGGCGCGGGCATGGGGGCCATTCCCTACGCCTGCCTGTTGTGGCTGACGCCGGTGTGCTACCTCTTTACAAAGCGGTGGTTCTACCCGGAAAAGGCGGGGAAGACGTAGGATGTACCCATAAGAAAGCAATTTGAAAGGATGGCATGACCGCGTCATGCCATCCTTTTCTGCGCGCTTAAACTTGTTATATCCACCATTCGGGGGTGAGCTCCCCAAGCGTGCCGGTTCCCCTCAGACATTCAGTTCCGCGTGGATGCTCTCGTCCGGGTAGCGCGCCAGGAGGGGCGCGATCTCGCTCTCCAGGAACTCCGTCACCTGGCTGGGGGCCCGGCCTACGTACTTCTCCGGGGCCATCTGGGCCGCAATCTCCTCCCGGCTCAGAGGGAACCGTTCGTCGGCTACAATGCGCCCGATAAGGTCGTTGGCCCCGCCCTCCAGCTTCACTTTGCGGGCGGCCGCGTGGGAGTGCTCCCGCAGGGCCTCGTGGAGCTCCTGCCGGTTGCCGCCCCGCTTCACCGCCTCCATCATGATGTTCTCCGTGGCCATGAAGGGCAGCTTCTCCATCACCCGGCGGTGAATAACCCGGGGATAGACCACCAGCCCGGCGGTGACGTTGATGTAGATCTCCAGAATGGCGTCCACCGCCAGAAACGCCTCGGACACCGCCAGCCGCTTGTTGGCGCTGTCGTCCAAAGTGCGCTCAAACCACTGGGTGGCGGCGGTCATGGCCGGGTTCACCGCGTCCTGGATCACATAGCGGCCCAGGGCGCAGATCCGCTCGGAGCGCATGGGGTTCCGCTTGTAGGGCATGGCGGAGGATCCGATCTGGTCCTTCTCAAAGGGCTCCTCCATCTCCTCAAAGGACTGCAACAGCCGCAGATCCGTGGCGAACTTGCAGGCGGACTGGGCGAAGCCGGACAGTACCGAGAGGAAATAGGCGTCGGTCTTCCGGGAGTAGGTCTGACCGGACACGGCCACCCACTTCTCAAAGCCCATCTGCTCCGCCACCAGCCGCTCCAGCGCCCTGACCTTCTCCTCGTCGCCCTCGAAGAGCTCCATGAAGCTGGCCTGGGTGCCGGTGGTGCCCTTCACACCCCGGAGGCGGAGGGCGGAGAGCTGGTACTCCATATTCTCCATGTCCATCACCAGCTCATTCATCCACAGGGTGGCCCGCTTGCCAACGGTGGTGAGTTGGGCGGGCTGGAGGTGGGTGTAGGCCAGGCACGGCATGTCCTTGTACTCCCTGGCAAAAGCCGACAGATTCCGCAGCACCTGGGCCGCCTTCCGCAGCACCAGCTTCGCCGCGTCCCGGAGAATCAGCACATCGGTGTTATCCCCCACGTAGCAGGAGGTGGCCCCCAGGTGGATGATAGCCTCGGCGTCGGGGCACTGCTGGCCGTAGGCGTAGACGTGGCTCATGACGTCGTGGCGGACCTGCTTCTCCCGGGCCTCGGCCACGTCGTAGTTGATGTCCTCCGCGTGGGCCTCCAATTGGGCGATTTGCGCCTCCGTGATGGGAAGCCCCAACTGCCGCTCGGCCTTGGCCAGGGCGATCCACAGCTTCCGCCAGGTGCGGAATTTGTTGTTGTCGGAAAAGAGGTACTGCATCTCCCGGCTGGCGTAGCGGGTGGACAGGGGAGAGATGTAGCCGTTGCGGTCGCGTTCCATAGATGCGTCTCCTTCTGTGTGTCAACATTATTTATAGTATATCAGTCACGGGAGTGGGAAGCAATATTTCTTTTTCTCAATTTTGCGGCGGTTTCTCCGGCCTTTCCGCCGCTTTCTGCCAAAAAGCCCTTGACAGAGGCGGTCTAATGCGTTAAACTGGCAATAAGTTTAATCTATTAGACCAGAAGGGGAGGATAGGCCATGGACACGCCGAAGATTTTTGAGAGCGAGTATCGCTTCTGTGAGATTCTGTGGGACTGCCAGCCGGTGAGCAGCGGGGAGCTGGTGCGGCTGTGCGGGCAGAAGCTGGGGTGGAAGAAGTCCACCACCTACACCGTCATCAAGCGCCTGGGGGAGCGGGGGGTAGTGCGGCTGGAAAACGGCGTGGTCACCGCCCTGGTGAGCCGGGAGGAGGCCCAGCGCAGCGAGGGCCGCCAGCTCGTTGACCGGGTGTTCGGCGGCTCTCTGCCGGGCTTTGTGGCCGCTTTCACCAGCGGCCGGGTCCTCACCGCCCAGGAGGCCGCGGAGATCCGCCGCCTCATTGACGAGTACGAGGAGGAGCGCCATGGGTGAGCTGTTTCTGATTCTCTGGAACCGGGCCTACGCCGCCGGGTGGCTGGTGCTGGCGGTGCTGGCGCTGCGGCTTCCACTGCGGAAGGCCCCCAAGAACGCCCGGTGCCTGCTGTGGCTGCTGGTGGGGCTGCGGCTGGCGCTGCCCAGCTTTCCCCAGGCTCCTGTCAGCCTGGTGCCCAGCGCCGAGGTGGTGTCTCCGGCGGTGGCGGTGATAGAGGAACCCACTTTAAAGGTCCACACCGGATTTCCCGCTCTCAACAGCCAGGTTAACACCTTCCTGATGGAGCACTACGACGAGGGGGTCACAGTAGCGGTGGGCCATACCGCCCGTGTGACGGCGATAGCCGGGTGGATCTGGCTGGCGGGGCTGGCGCTGTTGACACTGTATGGTCTCTGGGGCTGGCTGCGGCTCAAGCGCCGGGTGCGGGAGGCGGTGCGGGAGGACGGCTTCCGGCGGTGCGAGGGAATTCCGTCGCCCTTCCTCCTGGGGCTGCTGCGGCCCGCCATCTACGTGCCCTACGGCCTGGAGGGGGAGGAGCTGGACTTTGTCCTGGCCCATGAGCAGGCCCACCTGGCCCGGCGGGACCACTGGACCAAGGCTGCCGCTTTCGCTCTGCTGGCCGTCTACTGGTTCCACCCGCTCCTCTGGCTGGCCTATGCGCTGCTGTGCCGGGACATCGAGCTGGCCTGCGACGAGCGGGTGATCCGGGCGCTGGGGGAGGGGAGCAAGGCCCCCTACTCCCGGGCCCTGCTGCGGTGCGGCGCTGGCCGCGCGTCCATCGTGTGCCCCCTGGCCTTCGGCGAGGTGGGGGTGAAGGAGAGGGTGAAGAATGTGCTGCACTACAAAAAACCGGCTTTCTGGGTGGTGGCCGCGTCCCTGGTGGTGTGCGCGGTGGCGGCGGTGTGCTTCCTCACCAACCCAGCGGAGGCGGAGGACCAGACGGGGCAGCAGTCCGGCGGCACGGCGGGGGCACAGGTGGGCGGCACCACTCTCCCGCCGGGGGCACAGGTGGGCGGCGGCAGCGCCTCCAACGCGCCCCAGCACTACACCGGCGGCGCCCTCATCGGGGAGGAGGGAACCCTGAACGCCTGGTTTCCCGACGGCAGCGGCTACTACGGCGACGTGTGGGAGGAGGACGGTATCCTCACCATTGTGAGCAGCCTGGGGGAGAGCGAGAGCTGGTCCGGCAGTCTGGCGGAGACCGCCAGCTATACCCCTGAGGCGTTTTTCGCCCTCTTTGACAGCGACCCCTTCCTTTCCGAGGAGGTCCGCGCCGCGGCCGCCCATGTGACCACCGTCACCATGCGGCGCTACGGGGGCGGGGAGAGGACGGAGACCTGCTGGGAGCTCAGCCTGGAGGACGGCGGGACCACCCTGTGGATCGGGGACCTCCGGGTCTACCAGCTCATTGAGCCCTTCGCCGCTTTCATCGGCGGCAGCGGCGCGCTGTGGACCTGGTGGCAGGCCTGCCTGCTGCCGGTGCGGTTCAGCGGGGAGCTGGGGACAGTGGAGGTCACCGTCGTTGCCGGCCAGCTCTACCGGCGGGCGGGGGAGGAGATGCGGTCCGTGGGCCGGTCCATGACCCTGGAACCCGGTGAGATCGTCTACTGGGACCCCGCAGTGGGCGGGACCATCCCCGAGGATGCGGCGCTGGCATACACCTTCGGAGAAACAGAGGAGCAGCTGTCCGTCCGGCCGCTGATGGGCGAGACCCTCTCCGGCGTTCGGACCTACGGCGTCACCAACAACTGGCTGGGCGTGGCCAGCAGCGCCATCCATGAGACCTATGTGGCTGCGGACGCAGAAACCGGCGGAGTGCTGATCAGCACGCTGCGAGAGCTGGGACTCAGCGGCCCTTACGCCACCCAGGCGGAGGTGCCGGTGGGCGTCGCGGAGGGGCTGAACCCGGTCCGGGACTGGATCCGGGATGCACCGGCGGAATAAGCGCAAAAGAGAGGATGCCGCAAGGCATCCTCTCTCTTTGCGTCCGGTGGGGGCGCGGTGCTGCCCCTGAAAACCGGATTTTACTTCCTGGCGGCGGCCTTCTTGCTCTCCCACTTGGTGACGCAGAGGGAGCAGGCGATGTCGCCGGTGACGTTCAGGCAGGTGCGGCCCATGTCGAAGAGCCGGTCCACCGCCACGATGAGGCCGATGTAAGCCACAGGAATGTTGATGGCCTCCAGGACCATGGCCAGCATGACCATGCCCGCGCCGGAGACGCCGGCGGTGCCGATGGAGGCCAGGGTGGCGGTGGCCACCACCATGATCATCTGACCAAAAGTCAGGTTGATGCCCGCGCAGGAGGCGATGAACACGGTGGCCACGCACTGGTAGATGGCGGTGCCGTCCATGTTGATGGTGGAGCCCAGGGGCAGGACGAAGGCGGCGATGTCCTTCTCCGCGCCCATCTTCTCCGCGCACTCCGTGGACACCGGAAGGGTGGCGGCGGAGGAGGTGGTGGAAAAGGCGAAGACCATGGCGGCCATGGCGCCCTTGAAGAACGCAAGAGGACTCATGCCGGCGAAAGCCTTGGCGGAGGCGGAGTACACCAGCACGGCGTGGACAATGTACGCCAGATAGGCGCAGAGGATGACCAGCGCCAGGCTCCCCAGAATGTCGGGGCCCTGATTGGCCACGACCCAGGCCATGTAAGTGAACACGCCGATGGGGGCCAGACTGATGATGAAGCCCATCAGCTGCTCAATGACAGAGTAGGCGGAGCCGACAAAGTCACGAACCAGCTGCGCCTTCTTGCCAGCGGCCAGAATGGAACCGCCGAGGAACAACGAGATCACGATGACCTGGAGCATGTTGGCGTTGAAGAAGGACTGCCACATGTTGCTGGGGAAAATGGCGACGATGGTGGCCATCAATCCGGCGTACTCAGGCGGCGTGTACTCCGCGCTGCCCAGCTGCTTGGACAGGTCGGGGAACAGGCCCACGCCTTTGAAGATGTTGGCGAACACCAGGCCGATGACGCAGGCGATGGCGGTGGTGCACAGGAAGTAGGCCACGGTCTTGATACCCGCGGAGCCCACCTTCTTCATGTCGTTCATGGAGATGATGCCGTCGATCATGCTCAGCAGCACCACCGGCACCACGATGAACTTCAGCAGGTTGACGAAGATATCGCCGATGGGTTTCAGGTAGGCGGTGGTGAAGTCCTTCACGCCTGCAAAATAGCAGATCAGGCCCACCGCCACGCCGGCTGCCAGCGCGATGCCAATCTGCACCGGCAAGCTCAATTTTTTGTTCATGGTATGTACTCTCCTCTCATATCATCAGAACTTTTTGTTCTGTGAAACCATTGTACCACAGGTTTCAATACCGCACAAGGAAAACTTGAAAAACCGTCTATTTTTGTACATGTTGCATAAAATCGAAGCGGAAAAGAATTTTTTCCAACACCCACACCGATTGTACCCACAGGCTTATTCTCTCGCGCTGCCACAAAAATCCAATGGAATTTTTGGGCGAAGATGACAAAAAGAACGGCGGACGCCGGAATGCGGCGTCCACCGTAAGCGTCTCTTTTCAGGCTGTTTTCTGCCGGCTGATGGTCTGCCAGGCGGTGCGGCCCATCTCCCGGGTGGCCACCACCTTGTCCGCCAGGGTCACCACCCAGGCCTCCGAGTTCTTGGGGAAGGGGGCCAGGGGGAACATGTGGCTGGCAATGGCGTCCTTCTGCCGCTGGTCCAGGCCGAACACCCGGTCCGCCCGGTTGGCGGCGTGGGGGCCGTGGATGAAGGCGTGCATGTGGGTGAAGCGCTGCCAGCCGGAGTAGCGGCGCATGTACCGCCGGTGCTCCTCGCTCTGCCAGCTGTAGCCGAAGAAGTCATGGAGCAGGGCCGCCCGGGTCACCGCCTCCACGCGCTCTGGCCGCATATGGAACCGCTGGGCCATGTGGAAGGCGCACTGGGCGGCGCTGACGGAATGGTCGTATACGGTGTTGCCCGCCCCGTGGTGGGGGTAGGCGCGCAGCTGCTGAAACAGCGGATGCTCCAGAATGTCCTCCGTCATGGTGTAGAAGTCCGGTTCTGTCATAAGTACCTCCCTGTCCCGGAAAAAGCAGGCCTCAGGCCATTTTCTATTATACGCCCTGCGGACCCCAAAATGCAAGACACAAAAAATGGGAAAAATTGTGCTCTCCCCCTTTCCATCGGTCCCCGTGGCGTGGTACAATGGTTAAAACAGACCAGCTTGGAGGAGGCGTGCGACATGACAGCACAACAACGCCGGGAGGCCATCCTGGATGCCCTGCGGGAGTCCCAGAGACCGGTGAGCGCGGCGGCCCTGGCCCGGCGCTTCGGCGTCAGCCGGCAGATTATCGTGGGGGACGTGGCCCTGCTGCGGGCCGGCGGCGCCTCCGTCATTGCCACGCCCCGGGGGTATGTGCTGGAGCGGCAGCGGGACGGCGTGGTGCGCCGGGTGGCCTGCCGCCACCGGCCGGAGGACATGGAGCGGGAGCTGACCATCATCGTGGACAACGGCTGCACGGCGGAGGACGTCATCGTGGAGCACTCCCTCTACGGCCAGCTGGTGGGACAGCTCTCCCTCTCCAGCCGGTATGACGTGGGGCAGTTCATCCGCAGGGCCATGGGCGGCGGCGACAGGCCCCTCTCCGACCTCACCGGCGGCATCCATCTCCACACCCTGCGCTGCCCGGACGAGGCCGCCTTTGAGCGGGTCGTCCAGGCCCTGGCGGAGGCCGGGTTCCTGGTGGAATAATGCTCGCTTCCGTGCGTTCGAGTAATCCTCCGCAATAAAATAGAAGATCCGCCCCTGTGCGTTCACACAGGGGCGGATCTTCCGCGTGTAGGGCTGTTCTCCAACGGCGGCGCCTTTACCGCTCAGGACGCGCTGATATCCAGGCCGGACTCGCCGACTTGTACCGATCCGTTCTCCAGGGAGATGAACGGCGAAAACTCCACGGTCTCTCCTTCGTAGGACAGGCGGACGGTGACGTCCGCGAATATATCGCTGGCGTTGCACTGCACAATGAACGGCTCACAATCCGGGTCCTCAAAGCGCAGGAGGCCCTCGGAGGTCTCTATGTCGTTGACCAGCAGGGAGAGGGACATGCCGTCGTATCTGGGAATCACCAGATAGAAGTCACCATCGGAGACATAGTGAACCGGCAGCTGATCACCGTCCAGATACTGTTCCGCATAGTAGTCCAGATCCTCTATCTCCTGATAGCCCAGATAGGCCACCGCGTACTGCTGGCCGTCTGCGAAGGGGATGTTGTCCCGCTTGCTGGAAATCTCGGATGTGTCATCCTGGCCCGATGAATTGCCGGACGTGTTGGGTGCGGAACCCTGATCGGATGAATTGGACGGGGGCGTGTCGGACGCACATCCGCTGAAAATCAGCAGGCAGGAAAGCGCGGCGGCGAGGCACATCATAACTTTTTTCATCTCTATTCCTCCAGTTATACTGATGCTATTATGTCTTGCTATTTTTTAAGTATACCAATCGGAGGGATATCTGTCAATCCCACCTACCAAACAACAGACATATTGGACTAAATGACCTCCGCGCCGAGCCGCGTGCCGGACTTTCCGCAAGATAGAAACACTCTTGAAAATACATAAAACGAATATTTATACACATATTGCTTTGTGACGTGTATTTCGTAAAATGGGAAAATTCTTTATACCCACAAAGGAAGTTGGGAACTTTTTTGATTTCTGCCTCCGGCTGTTGCATCAGTTATTCATAAAATTTGCTGAATTGGGGGTTGCATATGGGCCTATTTTATGCTATAATGGCAAAGAACGCACCAATTGACAAATTCTTTTTTCACGCTTGAAAAGTAAATTTTGGGATTCACTTCACAGCGGCGGAATGCGCCTGATGAAATGGAAAATTTTTTCATTTCTTATTCTGCATGCGCCCTGCGTCAGGCACCCGGCTTCTCCAAAGCCGGACATGCGGAAAGAACCTTGCCGTGTGTCCGGCGCGAGATTTACAGAGAGAAAAAGGAGGGGAAGCATGAAAGCACTGAAATGGATCGCAAGCCTTGCGCTCATGCTGTGCCTTGTTCTCCCCATTGCCGACGCCTCCTCCGCGAAGGAGACGGGAGAGCCGGTGGAGGGCAATCTGATCCGCATCCACACGCTGGAGGACTTTGAAAAGGGTACACTGACAAACGCGGAGGCCTCCGCATCCCAGACGAGCGACGGGGCAGTGCGCCTTGCCGCGGGACAGACGGACGGGGAATTCGTCTCCCCGATCTTTGCGGTGCAGCCCTTTGAGGAGATGGTGGCCTCCTGGAACGCCCAGGCCCCCGTGGGCACCTATGTGGAGGTAAAGGCCCGGGCCTACATCGACACGCTGAACACCTGGACGGAGTGGCTCTCCTGGGGCAAGTGGAGCGCGGATATCACCCTCCGCAGCAGCACGGACCAGCAGAGCGATCTCGCCGGCATGAGCACCGACGAGTTCATTATTTCCGGCTCCGATGGGAAGACGGCCAGCCTCCTCCAGCTCAAGGTGGAGCTGCACTCGGACGATCCCGCCGCCACGCCGGTGCTGGAGCAGGTGGCGGTCACCTACCGCAACACGCTGGAGGGCCAGGCCATCCCCGTCACCCACAGCGAGTCCCAATACGAGGGCACACTGCCGGAGAAGGTGGAGCCTACGGCCCCCGCCATCTCCCAGTCCGATTCCGTGCGGGAGCCCAGCATCGGCAGCGTGATGTGCAGCGCCGTGACGATCTGCACCATCCTGAATGCCCACGGGGAGGACCTGCTGCCCGAGCAGGTGGCGCTCCTCTGCTACGATACCAAATATGACGGCTTCGGCAACTGGGCGTTCAGCGTCGCCACGGCCGGGGCCTTCGGATACGACGCTTATGTGCAGTACGCGGATCTTGATCTGCTGCGCAACGAGCTCGCCAACGGGAATCCGGTGGGCATCAGTGTGCGCTATTCCGCCAGCGAAAACGGCAGCTATCCCTATGTGGAGGGGGCGCCCCTGGACACGGCGGGGCATCTGATCACCATCACCGGCTATGAGACCGTCGATGGCGTGGACTACTTCTATTCCAGCGATTCTGCGGCCGGCTCCGATGTATCCTGCCTGCGCCGCTACCGCGCCGATCAGCTGGATGTGGCCTGGGGCGGGCATATCGCCTACATAGTCCATGAAAAACAGGATCCCTCTGTGCCGGCTGTGGAGAACGTGGAGGCGGAGTTGATGCCCGTGGAGGGCAAGGAGAACGCCTACGCGCTGAAAGCGGACGGCATCCAGATGGATACCTCCTTCCGCTCCAACAAGCTCTCCGCGAAGGGCGGCGGCATTGTCTGCTACACCGTGGAGGGGCAGAACGAGCTGCCCGGCGCGGACCAGCTGCCGGTGGTGGTGAAGGCCAACCAAGTCTTCAACTACAGCGTGACCTTCAACGCGGACGGGAGCATCAACTTCGATCCCAGGTGGACCATGCCCGGGGCCCAGCCGGGGGATACCTGGACCTTCCACCTCTATGTGATGACAAACGACGGCAAATTTGCCGAGCCCTCGCTGGACGTGACCAAACCCGTTGAGAGCGGGGAGAATGGTGAGAGCGGGGAGACCGGAGAGAATGGGGAGGACGCGGCCAATCCCGCGCCCCCGGCCGCATCCGGCGGCATTGACGACGGGACGGCGGGGCTGATCGCCGTGGCGGTGATCGCGGTCTCCGGCGTGGCCGCATATGTGGCGGCGCGCAAGAATAAGAAAAAGCAGGGATAAGCCCCGTCGGGCCCTATTGGGGGCTGTCATGACGAGTCGTATCTCCCCGAAAGCGGGGGGTTATGATAGGACTCCGGTGCGCCGGGTCCGGTAAAAAACAAAACGAAAAGAAAGGAAGGAAGGATCACATGAAGAAGAAACTTTTGGCTCTGCTTCTGTGCGCAATGATGCTCCTGTCTCTCGTCGCCTGCGGCGGCGGCAGCAACGGGAACAACGGCGGCAACAGCGGCAACAACGGAGGGGGCGGCGACGTCAGCGACGGCGGCGGCACCGAGGAGGAGCAGGTCTTCCGCAGCCTGTACGCCAGTGAGTGCACCACTCTCAACTACCTCATCACTACCCAGACCGTCAACACCGGCATCACCTATAACGTGGTGGACTGCCTGGTGGAGTACGACCCCTACGCCAATGTGGAGCCCGCGCTGGCCACCAGTTGGGAGTCCAATGACGACGCCAGCGTCTGGACGTTCCACATCAGAGAGGGCCTGAAGTGGGTGGACAAGGACGGCAACGAAGTGGCTGACGTGACCGCCAACGACTGGGTCGCCGCGGCCCGCTATGTGGTTGACGCGAAGAACGACTCCAGCCTGTACAGCGCCAACATGAAGGGCATCATTGCCGGCGCCCAGGAGTACTACGACTACACCGCCTATCTGCTGGCGCTGGAGACCGCCACGGACGGCACCGACGAGAACGGCAACCCCTGCAAGATCGTCCGGGACGAGGAGGGCAACGAGTCTGTCCTGGAGGAGGTCCCCGAGGCCTCTATCGAGGATCTGGGCGTGCGCGCCGTTGACGACCACACGGTGGAGTACACCCTGGCCTCCCCCCGCGCCTACTTTGTGTCCATGGTGTCCATGGGCTGCTTTATGCCGGTGTACGAGCCCTTCCTGGAGGAGTGCGGCGAGAAGTTCGGCACCAGCAACGAGTACCTGCTCTACTGCGGCGCGTACTATCTGTCCTCCTTCAAGCCCCAGGAGGAGCACGTGCTGACCAAGAACCCCCACTACTGGGAGCCTGAGAAGGTCTACATCGACAAGATTCAGTCCACCTACAACGCGGAGGCGTCCTCCATCTCCTTGCAGATGTATCTGGACGGCGATCTGGACACCTGCAGCGTGCAGAACGATCTGCTCAGCGCCATGCTGCAGGATCCCCAGACCTCGAACCTCCTGCACCCCTCCCGGAAGGATACCAGCTACAGCTACTGGTTCCTGTTCAACTTCGACCCCAACTTTGAGGATGAGTATGAGCCGGAGAACTGGAAGAAAGCGGTAAACAACGAGAACTTCCGCCAGTCCATTCTGCACGCCATCAACCGCGTGCCCGCCATGGCCGCCTCCGATCCCACCAACCCCACCGCCAGCCTCAACAAGACCATCACACCCGACGGCTTCGCCTCCTACAACGGCAAGGACTTCACCGCCTACGGCGGTCTGGATGCCTATGCGTCGGGCGACAACTTTGACGAGGATCTGGCGAAGGAGTACCGGGATAAGGCGAAGACCGAGCTGACCGCGGCCGGCGCCACGTTCCCCATCAAGGTTCTCTTTACCTATAACCCCAACGTCACCGACTGGGCCAACGAGTGCCAGGTGGTGGAGCAGCAGGTGGAAGGCCTGCTCGGTGCGGATTACGTTGACTTCGTCGTTGAGGCGGGTCCCTCCGACGGCTTCCTGAAGGCCGTCCGCGGCTCCGGCAAGTACGCCTTCATGAAGTGCAACTGGGGCGCCGACTACGCGGATCCCGAGACTTGGACGGATCCCTTCCAGCCTGGCTCCTCCTACTGCTTCATTGATAAGAGCACCGATCCCGCTACCATGGCCCTCTATCAGGAGTACTGCGATCTGGTCGCAACGGCCAAGACCATTGTGACCGACATCGACGCCCGGTATGAGGCCTTTGCCAAGGCGGAGGCATTCCTGCTGGATCACGCCTTTGCCCTGCCGATTCACGTTATCGGCGGCGGTTATGTCATCTCGAACCTGAATCCCTTTGAGGGCCAGTACGCCCCCTTCGGCGGCGCCTCTGCCCGCTATAAGGATCAGCACATCCTCGAAACTTCTATGAGCATGGACGAGTGGAACAAGGACTATGAGGAGTGGTCTGCCAAGGCGGGCGGCTAACGCTGTTTTCAAGACAAAGACAATTTGATCCGATTCTTACCGCAACGGTTCGATGGGAAGAGAGTGTCCGCTCTCTTCCCATCCCCGTTATGAATCTCTCTGTGTTGTACTTCTTGAAAAGGAGGAGGCTGTTCTTTGGCAAAATATATTCTGAAAAGAGTGCTTCGCGCCTTTATTACGCTCTTTTTCATTATAACGATTCTCTTCATACTTTTGCAGCATATGCCCATTGAGGGATATTTTGAAAACTTTGACAAGGTCTCACCCGCAGAAATTCAGGTGAAGCTCACCTCCCTGGGCCTTACCGATCCGCTGCCGAAGCAGCTGGCGCGGTTTTATAAGGATCTTTTCCACGGAGATCTGGGCACCTCCAATATCTATCGCATGGGGGTGGACAACCTTACCATTATCGCGGAAAAGGTTCCAGTTTCTATGCGAATAGGCCTGATTTCCCTGGCCCTTTCCCTGTTAATGGGATTCGCGTTAGGCATTTGGATGGCCTACAGCACCCGCACCACGTTTAAGATAGGAGAACGGCTGGGGACGCTGCTCATTGTGATTGTGCAGGCCATCCCGTCGGCCGTCTATTACATCCTCATCCAGTTTATGGGCTCCCAGTACCTGAAAATGCCCATGCTGTTCAAGGAGGATAACCCGATCAGCTATATCCTGCCCATTTTCTCCCTCTCCATCGGCAGCGCGGCCTATTACGCCATGTGGCTGCGCCGGTACATGGTGGACGAGGCCAACCGGGATTACGTGAAGCTGGCGAGAGCCAAGGGCGTGGCCGACAGCACCATCTCCCGGCGGCATGTCTTCCGCAACGCGGTCATCCCCATGGTACAGTATATCCCCGGGTCCATCCTGGGCACGCTGGTGGGCTCCCTGTACGTGGAGTCCCTGTACTCCATCCCCGGCATGGGCGGCCTGCTGGTCACCGCCATCAAGCGGCATGACAATACGCTGATCCGGGCCTTGGTGGTGATCTTTGCCGTGATCTCTATCCTGGGTCTCCTCTTCGGCGATATCCTGATGGCCATTGTGGATCCCCGGATCAGTCTTGTAAAGAAGGAGGGATCGCGCTGATGGTAATTTTCAGACGCCGTGCCGACGAGCTGGGCGACAAGCTGAACGCCAAGCTGGAGCAGGAATTGGACATGGAAACCCTCCTGGCCCAGGAGGGGGAGGAGAAGCTGTTCTCCTTTGCTGAGTTCAGCAGCGAGGCCTCCGAGAAGGGCGGCTACTCCAACTACTCCTATTGGCGCTCCACCGTTCGGGCGTTTCTCCGCAACAAGACCGCCATGTTTTTCCTGTTTCTCATGGCGGCAACCCTGATTTTCTCCCTGATCCAGCCCTTTTTACCCGGGCAGAAGGACGCCCTGCTGATCCACAACGGGGAGTACGGGCTGCCCCTGAACAACATCCCGCCCGGGAAGGAGTTCTGGTTCGGCACCAACGCCATAGGCCAGGATCTGTGGGCGCGCATCTGGGCCGGCACCCGCACCTCGCTCTTTATCGGCTTCACCGTGGCCTTCGTAGAGGCAGTGGTGGGCATCCTGGTGGGCGTGCTGTGGGGCTATGTGCGGAAGCTGGACTTCCTGTTTACAGAGCTCTACAACGTGCTGGACAACATCCCCCAGACGCTGCTGCTGATCCTCCTGTCCTATATCATGAGACCCGGCGTGTCCACCATCATCTTCGCCATGTCCCTGACGGGCTGGCTGGGGATGGCCCGCTTTATCCGCAACCAGATCATCATCATCCGGGACCGGGACTACAACCTGGCCTCCCGCTGTCTGGGCGTACCGACCGGAAGAATCATCTTCCGCAACCTTCTGCCCTACCTGGTCAGCGTCATCACCCTGCGCATGGCCCTGGCCATCCCCGGGGCTATCGGCGGCGAGGTGTTCGTCACCTATATCGGAATCGGCCTGCCGGTGTCCATCCCCTCCCTGGGGAATCTGCTTCAGACCGGCCGCTCGGTGATGCAGATGGCCTCGCTGCGGTATCAGATGTTCTTCCCCGCAATTTTGCTGGCCGTCATCACGGTGTCGTTCTACATCATCGGCAACTCCTTCGCCGACGCTGCCGATCCGAAGAGCCATGTCAATTAAGGGGGGCAGATATTATGAAAGAGAATGTCATTCTGTCCTTTGAGGATCTGGATATCCGCTTCTCCCTCCGCGGCCAGGTGCTCAACGCCATCCGCGGCGTGTCCCTGGACGTGTACCGGGGGGAATCCCTGGCCATCGTAGGGGAGTCAGGATCCGGCAAGAGCGTATTTACCAAGTCGGCCATAGGCCTGCTGGACGCCAACGGCACCATCGCCGGGGGACACATCTGGTACAATGACAAGGATCTGGTGACCTTCCGTACCGAGAAGGAGTGGCTCACTATCCGGGGCAAGGAGATCGCCATGGTGATGCAGGACCCCATGACATCCCTGAACCCCCTGATCCCGGTAGGGGATCAGATCCTGGAGGCCGTGGTGCTCCACCAGGGCCTCCGGGGCGCCGCGGCCAAGCGGGCCGCGGTGGAGGCCCTGCGGGCCGTGGGCATCCAGGAGCCCGAGCGGCGGTATAAGCAGTATCCCCACGAGTTCTCCGGCGGAATGCGCCAGCGGGTGGTCATTGCCATCGCCATCGCCTGCCGGCCCAAGATACTCATCTGCGACGAGCCCACCACGGCCCTGGACGTGACCATCCAGGCCCAGATTCTGGACCTCATCAAGGAGCTCCAGCAGAAGCTGGAGCTGACCACCATCTACATCACCCACGACCTGGGGGTGGTGGCCAACGTGGCCGACCGCATCGCCGTCATGTACGCGGGCGACTTCGTGGAAGTCGGACGGTGCGAGGAGGTCTTCTATGACCCCCGCCATCCCTACACCTGGGCGCTGCTCTCGTCCCTGCCGCAGCTGGGCGTGAAGGGAGAGAACCTGTACTCCATCCGGGGCACGCCGCCCAACCTCTTCTACGCAGTGAAGGGGGATGCCTTCGCCCCCCGGAACCCCTGGGCGCTGAAGATCGACTATTTAAAGCGCCCGCCCTACTTCCAGGTCAGCGAGACCCACAAGGCCCGCACCTGGCTCTTGGACCCCAGGGCCCCCAAGGTGGACCCGCCGGAACATATCCGCCAGCTGCGGGAGAAAGGAGGCGGACGGTATGCCTGAAAAGCGCGAGAAGCTGGTTGAGGTGCAGAATCTGACCGTCACGTTCGGTCCCCGCCGCCGCGCCTTCAAGGCGGTGGACGACGTCTCCTTTGATATCTACAAGGGCGAGACCTTCGGCCTGGTGGGGGAGTCCGGATCCGGCAAGACCACCATCGGCCGGGCGATTATCCGGGTCAACCCGGTGGCCGGCGGCGTGGTGAAGTACCGGGGCGAGGTCATCTCTGGGCGGGTCAGCCGGGAGACGGATCAGCGGGTCATCCGCAACATCCAGATGGTCTTCCAGGACCCCATATCCTCCCTGAACGAGCGGGCCAAGGTGGACTATATCGTCTCCGAGGGCCTGGCCTCCATCCACAAGCACATGCCCGAGGCCGAGCGGAAGGAGCGGGTGGCCAAGGCCCTCCAGGACGTGGGACTGCTGCCGGAGTTCGCCAGCCGCTTCCCCCACGAGTTCTCCGGCGGCCAGCGCCAGCGCATCGGCATCGCCCGGGCCCTGATCATGGAGCCGGAGTTCGTCATCGCCGACGAGCCCATCTCCGCCCTGGATGTGTCCATCCGGGCCCAGGTGCTGAATCTGATGTCCGCATTGCAGAAGGAGCGGGGGCTGACCTATCTGTTCATCGCCCACGATCTGTCGGTGGTGCGCTTCATCTCCGACCGCATCGCCGTTATTTATCAGGGGAAACTGATGGAGCTGGCGGACAGCGAACAGCTCTTTGCCCATCCCCTGCACCCCTATACCAGAGCCCTGCTCTCCGCCATCCCCATGCCGGACCCGGTGACAGAGCGGAAGAAGAAGCTGCTGGTCTATGACCCCGCCCAGAACAAGTACCCGGCCAACGATCCCCCCCTGTGGGAGGAGCTGGAGCCCGGCCACTTCGTCCGGGGCAGCCAGCGGGAGATGGACGAGTACCGGAAGATGCTGCTGTGAGGAAACCAATTAAGGAGGAAGCAACATGTACGCTGTTGTCTCAGCCCCCATCTGCCCCCTATATCTGCGCCCCAGCACCCAGTGTGAGCTGGCCGACGAGGCCCTGCTGGGCTGGCGGGTGGAAATTCTGGACGGGGACACCCCCGGCTGGTACCAGGTCAGGACCGACTACGGCTACACCGGCTACGCCCCCGCTGGCGCTCTGACGGTGGGGGACGGCAACGCCAAACGCTGGGAGGCGCTGGAGCGCCGGACGGTCATCCGGGGCGTGTGCTCTGTGCGCTCTGAGCCCAGGGTCCAGGGGTGGGAGGTCTGCCGCCTGCCCCGCGGGGCCGAGGTAGCGGTCCACCGGGCGCCCAACGCCGACGGCTGGCAGCGGGTCTCCCTCCCCGACGGACGGGAGGGCTATACCAAGGTGGGATTTCTCTTTGACATCCCCCGTCTGGAGGACGAGGAGAGCCTGCGCGCCCACATCGTGTCCATGGGGAAGCTGTACGCGGGCGCCCACTACCTCTGGGGCGGCAAGACGCCCCTGGGCATCGACTGCTCCGGGCTGACCTTCATGGCCTACCGGCTCAGCGGCGTCACCATCTGGCGGGACGCCTCCCTCCGGGCGGAGTACCCCGCCCACGCCGTGGACCCGGCCCGGGTCAAGCCGGGGGACCTGCTGTTCTTCCCCGGACACGTGGCCCTGTACATGGGCGAGGGCCGGTATATCCACTCCACCGCCCATAATGGCAGCGACGGCGTGGTGGTCAACAGCCTCCGCCCTGAGCATGAGGATTTCCGCGCCGACCTGCTTAAGTGTATGAACGGGGCGGGGAGTATCTTCTGAGCCGGCCTCCCCGATTCCTATCCCGAAAGGCGGAGAGGACACATATTCGACAAGGGTTTCTTCCCCCCCGGCCC
>CANRHK010000010.1 GCA_947630395.1 uncultured Oscillospiraceae bacterium | reverse complement strand
AGCAGCACTTTTTCACAGGAAAATTTCATGTCAGTGGGTTCCTTTCTTTTTTTTGAAACGGGAGGAATATTTTCTTTCAGAACAGCATATAATGATCTTTTATTTTTAGTAGAAGTTCCAGTAGAGGAAAACTTTGTGGAAAAAGGGGAAAAGGCCCCTGTTTGCAGGGGAAAGCTGTCGAGAGTGGGGTGTGGAAAACGTGGGGAAAATAGAGACGGTTTTCCACAGGGAAAAAACGGCGGGGGTTTTCCACAGGGGGTGTGGAAGGGAAAATGTGGATTTGGTGGAAAAAGGAGGGTCACTTCGTGGAGTTGATGTTGGTGGTGATGGCCTTGATGGTCTCGGCGTAGGCGGGGTCCTTCTTCATGGTCTTCTCTACCTTGGCAATGGAGTTGAGGACCGTGGAGTGGTCCCGGCCGCCGAACAGCTTTCCCGTGTCGTCCAGGGACAGGTTGGTCATGCGGCGGATGAGATACATGGCGATCTGCCGGGCGTTGAGGCACTCCCGGCTCCGGGACTGACTGCGGATCTGGTCCTCGTCCAGGCGGTAGTACCGGCAGATCTCCCGGATGATGGCGTCCGGGGTGATGAGAAACTCGCTGGATCGGCTCATGTCCTGGATGGCCCGGTCCACCGCGGCCCGGTCGATGGGGGTGTTGTTCAGATCCCGAAAGGCCTTCAGCTTCTTCACCGTGCCCTCCAGCTGGCGGACGTTGGCGGTGATCTGGTCAGCGATATAGCCCGCCACGTCGTCGGAGAGGAGGAAGCCCAGCTGGGCGGCCTTGTTCTTCAGAATGGCGATGCGGGTCTCCAGCGTGGGCGGATGGACGTCCGCCATGAGGCCCCACTCGAAGCGGGTGCGCAGCCGGTCGTCCAGCTGGGCCATTTCCTGGGGGGGTCTATCGGAGGTGAGGACAATCTGCTTCTTGCTCTCGTAGAGGGTGTTGAAGGTGTGGAAAAACTCGTTCTGGGTCTCCACCTTGCCGGCCACGAACTGGATATCGTCCACCAGCAGCAGATCCGCCTCACGGTACTTGGTGCGGAAGTCCCCGGCCTTGCCGGACCGGACAGACTCGATAAAGTCGTTGATGAACTCGTCACCCTTGATATAGAGGATCTTGGCGCTGGGGTCCCGCTGCCGGATCACATGGGAGATGGCGTAGAGCAGGTGGGTCTTGCCCAGGCCGGAGTCGCCGTAGATAAAGAGAGGGTTGTAGTGCTGGCCCGGGTTCTCCGCCACGGCCCTGGCCGCCGAGCAGGCAAGCTCGTTGGAGGGGCCCACCACAAAGGTCTCGAAGGTGAATTCCCCGCTGTCCATCAGGGAGACGGGCTTTTTCACGTCCTTTCCCCGGTACCGGCGGAGGCCATCGTCGTCCAGCAGGCGCACCGCCATGTCGGCGGAAAAGATGTCCTTCAGCGCCGCCTCGATGGCCGGGAGAAAGCGGTCCTGGATGTTGCTGCGCTTGAAATCGTTGGGACAGTGGAGCACCAGCGCGCTGCCCTCCAGGGCCACGGCGGCGGTGTCGTCAAACCAGGTGCGGATGGTGGTCTCCGAGAGGTCCTCCCGCATACGCGTGAGCACCATGGACCATATATCGGAAACAGACTGCATAGCTTTGATCCCTTCGTCTTTCGTGTAAGCTTCCACATTCATTATACCAAAAAACAGTCCAAATTGCAATAAACACTTATTCTAATAATAAGCGGAAAAAGGAAGGTTTTTCTGACACAAGATGTGGAGAAAAAACGGGGAAAGGCTGTCCATATTTTGTATTTCGTCCCTCCGCGGCGAAAAAGAGAGGAAAGAAAGCAAAAATCAAGGATTTCTTTAATTTTTTGTTGACAGCCGCCAGGTTTTTATGTATAATAACTTTTGCTTGTCGGCTCTCGGCTCACAAGCTTGATATGTCAACTGCGGGGGGAGGCGTTTGTCCGCCCGCCGTCGAGTAGCGCGGGGCCCTTGAGGTCCGGCGCGGAAATGATGAAACAGGAGGTGTATGCAAATGATCCGTACCTATCAGCCCAAAAAGCGCCAGCGCTCCAAGGAGCACGGCTTTCGTAAGCGGATGAGGACTGCCAATGGCCGCAAGGTTCTCTCCCGCCGCCGCGCCAAGGGCCGCGCCCGCCTGACCCTTTGAGGTTTGCGGAGTTTGCATCGCAGATAGATAGACTTCGGGGGACGGCAAAGATGTATGCCGTCCCTACTTTTTCTTGAAAGAAAAAGTAGGCAAAAAGAACTTTATCCTCGCTCTGTGCCGCGCTTCCCTCTTTGGATAGCCGCACGGTGACGGGAGCGAGTTCTTTTCGGGAAAAGAGAAAAAGCTTTTTGGGGAGATAGAGATGGGAGGGCTCCGACGTGAATAAGACGGTGACCATCAAGGAGAACCGGACCTTCCGCCGGATGTACAGCAAGGGCCGCTCGGCGGTCACCCCCTTTCTGGTGGCCTACTGCCGCCCCAACGGACGGGACCACAACCGCCTGGGCATCACCGTCAGCACTAAGCTGGGCGGCGCCGTGGTGCGGAACCGTGCCCGCCGCCGGTTGCGGGAGGTGTTCCGTTTGGCCGCGGCCGATCTGAGGCAGGGCTTCGATATCGTGCTGGTGGCCCGGCAGCGGTGCGTGGACGGGGACTACAAAAAGCTCACCGCCGCCTTCTACCGGGCCTGCCGGGATCTGAAGCTGCTGAAGGAGGCGGAGAAGCCGTGAAGCGCGTGCTGGTGGCCCTGATCCGCTTTTATCAGAAGTATATCTCCCCCGGACTGCCCGCCCGGTGCCGGTTCTATCCCACCTGTTCCCAATACGCCCTGGAGGCCATCACAAAGTATGGCGCCCTCAAGGGCGGCTGGCTGTCCCTCAAGCGCTTTCTGCGGTGCCACCCCTTCTATAAGGGGAGCAACTACGACCCTGTGCCATAGACGGGCACAGACAAAAGAGAACCGGAGGACAATTCATGAATTTTATCGTTGCGCCCTTCGCGTGGCTGATGCGGTTGTTCTACAGCATCGCCCACAACTACGGCATTGCCGTCATCCTCTTCAGCATTGTGTTGAAGCTGGTACTGCTGCCCTTCCAGATGAAGTCCAAGAAGAGCATGGTCCGTATGGGACGGCTCACCGGGAAACAGCAGGAGCTGCAGAAGCAGTACGCCAAAAACCAGCAGAAGTACCAGGAGGAGCTGCAGAAGCTGTACATGGAGGAGGGCATCAACCCCATGGGCGGATGCTTATGGAGTTTCCTCCCATTGTTCATTATCATCCCTCTGTACCAGATCATCTACCGGCCCATCACTGTGTTCATGGGTATCAGCACGGAACTTTTGAACACGCTTATGCAGTCGGCGACGGGCCTGGGCTTCGACCCCAGCACCTACAACCGGGCTTATGAGCAGATTGGCCTGTCCAACTTCATCCATGAACACTGGGACCAGTTCAGCCAGTACGAGAGTCAGGGGCTTATCAATGTAAACTTCAACTTTCTGGGACTGAACCTGAGCAACATCCCCCAGCAGCAGATCGGTGTGCTGAAGCAGGGGGTGAGCTGGGCCGTCCTAGGACTCATCCTGATTCCCATTCTGGCTGCCCTGCTGCAGTACATTTCCATGAAGGTCATGGCCAGGAGCAACGGCCAGGATCAGCAGCAGCAGAGCAGCATGCGGATGATGAACATCCTTATGCTGGCAATGTCCCTGTACTGGACCTTCATCATGCCCGCAGCCATGGGCCTGTACTGGATTATGAACACCTTACTGATTATGGTGCAGGAGGCCGTGCTGGGCAGATTCTACACCAAGAAGCTGAACGCCGAGGAGGACGAGCGGGAGGCCAAGCGGGCCGCCGCCCGGAAGCTCCGCATGGAGGAGGCCAAGAAGAGGGCCACTGAGCGGGAGCAGGAGGAAAAGCGCACCAAGAAGCAGCAGAAAAACCAGCCGAAGCAGTCCGGCGAGAAGAAGCCCGCCACCACCGAGGCGGGCCGCGTGGGAGAGCGTCCCTACGCCAGAGGCCGCAGCTATAAGGCGGATCGTTACGAAGAGAAGGAGCAGTAGTTCGATATGGCGACCAAATACATTGATACCACCGGCAAGACCGTGGACGAGGCCATCGCCAAGGCGCTGGCCCAGTTGGGTCTGGAGCGTGACGACGTGTCTGTGGAGGTGCTGGAGCAGGCCAAGAGGGGCTTTTTTGGCATCGGCGCCAGCCCTGCCAAGGTGCGGGTGACCTACGGTCTGGAGGAGGCGGCCCCCGTGTCCGCCCCCGCCCCTTCCCCCAAGCCCGCCCCTGCTCCCGCGACCAAGAAGATCCCCGAGAAGAAGGAGAAGCCGGTTGAAAAAGACGTCCCCGCTAAGCCGGTTGAAAAGAAGCAGCAGCCCGTGGCTGAGGAGAAAAAGGAGACCGCCGAGGGCGGCGAGGAAAAGCCCTCGCGCCGGGATCGCCGCCGCCGCGGCAAGGGCGACCGCAGGGAGAAGCCGGTCAAGCCCGTGGAGGAGAATGTCCCCTCCCCCGCGCCGGAGGATCTGGGCGATCCCTGCGACGACGCCAAGGCCCAGGAGATCACGGCGTTTCTCACCGGCCTTCTGGAGCACATGGGCAGCAGCGCACAGGTGAAGGTGTACAAGGGCGAGGAGAACCGCTACAAGGTCATCCTGGAGGGTGAGAAGCTGGGACAGCTCATTGGCCGCCGGGGGGAGACTCTGGATGCCATTCAGCAGCTCACCAACTACGCCGTCAACAAGGGCAACGACAAGCGGGTGCGTGTCCATGTGGACGCGGAGAACTACCGGCTGAAGCGGGAGCAGAGCCTCCAGAACCTGGCCCGAAAGATGGCCGCCAAGGCGGTGCGCGAGAAGCGCAACTGCACGCTGGAGCCCATGAATCCCTATGAGCGGCATGTGATCCATACCGCTCTCCAGGATGTGGAGAATGTTACCACGTACTCCATGGGCACTGAGCCCAACCGGAGGGTGATTATTGCCTACGATCGGAATAAACAGAGGCAGTAAATACTGCTGAAACAAAAAGGCCGCCGGCTGGCGGCCTTTTTATTTTAGGGCTTACAGCCCCAGGGGCGGCTTTGTGGGGGTTACACCCCCACGCCCTGGGTTACTTTTTGTACAAACAAAAAGTAACCAAAAAATTGCTCAGGGGGTTCCCCCCTGAGAACCCCAATTTTGTTTTTACTTTTGCGCTCGTCCTGCGGTCCGCTTTGTCTAAACCGAACTCGCTCCCGTGTATGAGGCGAAGCGGCTGGTTCAGTATGTCCTGAAAAAGTCTGATGCGGACTTTTATCCATAATTGCCTGTAAATGCTGATATGATAGGCCCGAGGTGGATGAGATGGCAAAAGAGAAAAAGGTTCGAATTACAGTGACCGTCCGTGAAAAGATGTACAAGGATTTGAGAAATTTGGCGGAAAGCACAGACAGGACCGTGCCTGGGTATATACGCTTTCTAATTGCCGAGGAAATCTTTCACCAGCAGATGCCGCAAACAAACGAAAAACAACCCTGATTTGTAGGGGCGGATGTCCTCATCCGCCCTAAATTCACCGTATTGCGGCATGTTGCCGCCGGGCCGGTGAGGACACCGGCCCCTACGTCCGGCCAACGCGGAGACCACCCCGCCCCAGAGATAGGGTATCGAATCAGGCAACGGCGCTGGTGCGCCGTACAAGCATTTTGGCCCAAAGGGCCAAAATCTTGGCGCAAGGGCGAATTCATTTCGCCCGCGCAAGTAAAATCTCGAAGGGTGGAGCGCCGCTCTGCGGCGCGTAACCCCAAAATAAAAGACCTTTGCCTTTGGCAAAGGTCTTTTATTTTGGAGCGGGCGACGGGGCTCGAACCCGCTACCTCCACCTTGGCAAGGTGGCGCTCTACCAGATGAGCTACGCCCGCAGAACGGTAGCATTATAGCACCCCCCGGCGCCCTTGTCAAGGGCGAAAAATGGAAAAGTTTTACCCCGCGGCCTGTTTCCTGTTCTTGGGGATCTGAATGGTCAGCGTGATGGTGTCGTCGTCCTCCTGCTTGTCGCAGCGGGCGTCAACCCCCGCACGGCGGATGGTCTCCATGCCGCGGCTCACGCTGTTGAGAAAGAGACGCACGTCCTTGATGATGTAGATGGGCTTCCGTTTGGGGGGCGTGACCTGCTTCTTCTCCAGCAGCTTCTCTATGTAGGCCTCCGCCTCCGCCACGTTCAGCTGCTTCTCCCCGATGCAGGCCAGGGCGGACAGGCGTTCCTCCTCCCCCTCCAGCCGCAGCAGGGCCCGGGCGTGGCGCTCGGTGAGGTTGTACCGGCGCAGCAGTTCCACGCATTTGTCGCTGAGCCGCAGCAGCCGCAGCTTGTTGGCCACCGCCGACTGGGAGCGGCCCAGACGGCGGGCGGTCTCCTCCTGGCTGAGGCCGTAGGTGGAGATGAGACGGGCAATGGCGGCGGCCTCCTCCATGTAGTGGAGGTCGCTGCGCTGGAGGTTTTCAATGAGGGCCAGCAGGGCGCTCTCCCGGGCGGAGGCCCGGATGAGGATGCACGGCACGTGGCTCAGCCCCGCCATGCCCGCCGCCCGGAGACGCCGCTCCCCGGCAATGAGCACATAGCCGCCGCCCGGCCCCTTCTGGACCGTCAGGGGCTGAAGAATCCCGTGCTGGCGGATGGACTCCGCTAGCTCCCGGAGGGCTTTTTCCTCAAAGTGGCGGCGGGGCTGCCGGGGGTTGGGGGCAATGCGGTCGATGGGCAGCTGGAATATGCGGTTGGATTGGTAGAGGTCGGTGCGCGGTTGTTCCATTGGGAATCCCCCTTCTTCCGAATTTTCTCCATTTTACGGCTTGTCCCACGTGAAATGGATCAAATTTTGTCGGGGAAAAATATTTTGTCCGGCGCTTTTCCCCTTTACAGACAGAGGGGATTTGTGGCATAATACAAGGTGAAATCTTATGGAATGGAGAATCCCCCATGTAGTATTGGCATATACAGCGGCGGACCCATTGACAAAACAGAAAACGGAGGATTCCACATGCCTATCATTGAATACGACACTTATAAGCAGAAGCTTGGCGCTATGGAGCCAAGGCTGGAGCGGCTGGCGGCGGCCCTGGATCTGGAGGGAGCCCGCCGGGAGGTGGAGGAGCTGGAGGAGAAGGCCGGGGACGCCAGCTTCTGGAACGACCCCCAGGCCTCCCAGAAGACCTTGCGCCGCACCAAGCAGCTGAAGAACAAGCTGGAGCATCACGCCCGGCTCACCGGCCAGTGGGAGGATCTGACCACCCTTGTGGAGATGGCCATGGAGGAGGAGGACGCCAGCCTTTTGCCCGAGATCCAAGAGGGATACGGCAAACTGGAGGCCGCCCTGGAGGAGGCTAACCTGGAGACCCTGCTCACCGGGGAGTACGACACCAGCAACGCCATTATCACCCTCCACGCCGGGGCCGGCGGCACCGAGGCCCAGGACTGGTGCCAGATGCTCTTCCGCATGTACACCCGCTGGGGCGAGCGCCACGACTTCACTGTGAAGACACTGGACTACGAGGAGTGCGAGGACGCGGGCATCAAGTCCGCCGCTATCTCCATCGAGGGCGAGAATGCCTACGGCTTTTTGCGCAGCGAGAACGGCGTCCACCGGCTGGTGCGTATCTCCCCCTTTGACGCCAACGCCCGGCGGCAGACATCCTTCGCCGCCGTGGAGGTCATGCCGGAGATCGATGACGACAACAGCGTGGAGATCCGGCCCGAGGATATCGAGATGCAGGTGTTCCGCTCCAGCGGCGCCGGCGGCCAGCACGTCAACAAGACATCCTCCGCCGTGCGCCTGATCCACAAGCCCACCGGCGTGGTGGTCTCCAGCCAGCAGGAGCGCAGTCAGGTCCAGAACCGGGAGAACTGCATGAAGATGCTCCGGGCCAAGCTCATGGAGATGAAAGCCCAGCAGCACGCGGAGAAGATCTCCGACATCAAGGGCGTCCAGATGAAGATCGAGTGGGGCAGCCAGATCCGCTCCTATGTGTTCATGCCCTACCAGCTGGCCAAGGACACGCGTACCGGATTTGAGAACGGCGATATTAACGCTGTCATGGACGGGGATCTGGACGGGTTTATCAATGCCTACCTCACCGCCAGCGCCACGGGGGAGCTGAAAAAATAGTCGCGGTCAGGGCAGCACTCATAAAACAGCATAAGATTGTTTTCGGGAAACGGCGTAGCTTGCGGGCTATGCCGTTTCTCCGCTTTGCAGGTCTTTCAGTAGCAGCAACTTCTGCGGTGCGCCGATCAATTAACCAACGGTCAACAACAATTCCTATTACTTAATTGATGTTCAATAGACGTTTGAGTTCCAAACAGCTATACTATACCCAGAACCGGTTCAAAACTTGTGAAGGAGACAGATGAACATGACAATAGGAAATGTGATCAAAAAATACAGAAAGAATAGGGGTATGACACAGGAGGAGATGGCCGCCCGGCTCGGTGTAACCGCTCCTGCTGTAAATAAATGGGAAAAGGGCAACACGCTGCCGGATGTCGCTTTGCTTGCCCCCATTGCGCGGCTGCTTGGTATTACTACAGATGAACTTCTGTCTTTTAAAGATGATCTGACAGACGAAGAAATTAACCAATATTTATTAAAGACGCAAAAGGACTTGGAGAGCAAAGACTTCCAGGATGTATTTCTTTCCGTCAAGGAAAAAATCCAGGAATACCCGAATTGCGAAAAATTGATCTGGCAGGCAGCAGTCATTCTGGACGCAAAACGAATGACCACAGAGCTTTCGGACAAGGACAGCTATGAACCTGTGATATTCGGCTGGTATGAGAGGTGCTTGCGCTCCGAGGACGAACGGATCCGGAATCAGGGGGCAGATTCCTCTGCCGCGTCCGCCTTTGAGATGGGCAAATATAATGAGGTTTGCTTTGGACTGGATGTCGCAGTTTGGGAAAAGGATGCTACATGGACGGCACAGCTCATGCGGGAAATTTTGGAAAGTATTGGAACATTAGGTGATTTCACAAAATCAAAGCTCTATCAACACATGGAGCTAAAGCCGGTTGATCCCGATTTTTTGGCTGGTGTAAAGCAGGAGCTTTTGAAGTCTCTTGGAGATGAGACCTTTGTTTATATGCAGGGAAATGAAGACTGGGAAAAACTGAAAAGAGATGTTTATGAATAACCCTTGGAAATGTTAGAGCAACTGTTTTTTTATCCAAAAAGTCCATAACCCCAAAACTGCCGTTTCAGACTAGCAGAAAAGTCCTGCCAATGCCGGGGAAACGGGGCAAGATATGGTTGCGAAAAAGGGAGAGGTATAGTATAATTCTGCCGTAGTCAGAAGGGAGCTTCTGTAGAATTTTGTCAGAGAGGTGTGCGCGATGAAACGAATTGTGTCCCTTGTGCTGGCCCTGCTGCTGGTGGTGGGGCTGTGCGATACCGCCGCCCCCGCCCGGGCGGCGACAGGCGGCAAGCTGATCGCCCTGACCTTTGACGACGGCCCCGGCCCCTATACGGAGCGGCTGCTGGACGGGCTGAAGGAGCGGGGCGTGAAGGTGACCTTCTTTATGGTGGGAAACAGGATCAATCGCTATACCAAGACGGTGGCCCGGGCCTACCAGGAGGGGCACCAGATCGCCAACCACAGCTATGACCACTCCAATTTGGCCAACCTGTCCGCCGCCGCCGTCCGCCGCCAGATTCAGAACACCAACGCCCTGCTGGATCCCATCTGCGGCGCGGGGACCGACTACCTGGTCCGGGCCCCCTACGGCAGCACCAACGCCACAGTCCGCACCAACGTGGGCGCGCCTCTGGTGCTCTGGTCCGTGGACCCGGAGGACTGGCGGGACAGAAACGCCACCACCGTGAAAAACCGGGTGGTGAACCGGGCCCGCGACGGGTCCATTATCCTGCTCCACGACATCCACTCCACCAGCGTCACCGGGGCCTTGGCGGCCATCGATGTGCTGCTGGATCAGGGCTATGAGTTCGTCACCGTCCGGGAGCTGTACCGCCGCCGGGGGGTCGCCATGGAAAACGGCGTCTCCTACAGCAGCCGGGGGCCCAACGGCACGGATCTGGGGCCGGTGACCGCGCCGGAGTTCTCCGACGAGGCTGTGGACGGCCAATTGCAGGTCACTCTCACCGCCCAGCCCGGGGCCTCCATCTACTACTCCCTGGAGGGACCTGAGCTGAACCAGGCCAGCAAACGGTACACAGGCCCCTTCACCGTCTCCACACCCTGCAACGTGTGGGCTGTGGCGGCCTATGACATGAACGGCAGCCGCAGCGAGGTGGTGAAGAAGACCTTTACTTACCCCACCGCCAAGTCTCCCATCCTCCAGGTCACCGATGGCACCCTGACCCTGAAGGGCCGGACCGAGGGCACGGATCTGTTCTATACCCTCCGCACCGCCGGCTCCCAGGAGGGGGAGAAACAGGCCTACACCGGACCAGTGTCCCTGACGCCGGGCACGGAGATTGCCGCCTGGGCCGCGGGGGAGGGCTACCTCGACAGCGCCGCCGTCCGGGGCGTCTACTCCGATCGGGGGAATTTCTTCCGGGACGTGTTCCCCAGCGACTGGTTCTATGACGCCGTGGACGAGGCCGTCCAGGCCGGCTGGACCGCCGGCTTCGCCGGCGAGGAGTTCCTGCCCCGGCAGGCACTGACCAGGGCGGAGTTGGTGACGCTGCTGTACCGCCGCGCCGGGGCCCAGGTCACCCAGGCCGAGATTGACGAGTGCCCCTTCCGTGATCTGGTCAAGGACGGCATCTTCCGGGACGCGGTCTGCTGGGCCTACGCCCGGGAGATCGTCAACGGCTACGACGGATTATTCCGCCCCAATGACCCCATCAGCCGCCAGGAGATGAGCAAGGTGCTTACCCTGTTCCTCGTCTCCCAGGGCAAGGTCCTGCCGGAGGACGCGGGGGCGGTTCAGATCTACAGCGACGCCAAATCCATCGCCGGCTGGGCCCTGCCCTATGTGGAGGCGGCCACCGCTTGCGGCCTGCTCCAGGGCAGCGACGGCAAGTTTCTCCCCGCCGGACGGACCACCAGGGCCGAGGCGGCCACCGTCCTCACCCGCGTGACCGAGGCGGAGAACAGGCTTCCTGACCGGACGTAGAGGCCGCATATGGCGCAAAAGGGGCCCGCTGCGTGCGCAGCGGGCCCCTTTCTCCGCAAAAACTCCGGAGGATGTCACATTTCCCGGGAAAAAGGGCCTGTTTTCCTTATCCGCACTTGACTTTTCGTCCTCCTCTGCGCTATACTGAACATCCATGAATCTTTCACAGGAGTTTTTACCTATGTATGGAACGATCCTATTCATTACTGCGCTGACCGGCATCGGCGGTCTGACCCTGGGGGGCGCGCTGGCCGCCGCCCTCCACCGGCCCTCCCGGCGGGTGATGAGCCTGCTGCTGCGCTTCACCGCCGGGGTGATGCTGAGCGTGGTGTGCTTTGACCTGGTGGCCGACGCCATGGAGGGCGCCGGAGTGATCGGCGTGCTGGGCTGGATCCTCCTGGGCTTCCTGTGTACCTATCTCCTCAACGGCTGGATTGACAAGCGGGCCCACCACAGCCACGGCGGGGAGGAGTCCCCGGAGGACGGCCATGAGGAGGACCATGATCACGCGCATGACCGGGATCACCCCCGCGATCCCCATCACCTGGACCGCCAGGCCCGCCACCACCCCCTTTTGGGGGAGGACAACGGGGAGCTGTGCGCCTGCGGCCACCACACCCTGCATACGGCGGGGCTGGTGCTGGCAGCGGCGGTGGCCCTGCACAACATGCCGGTGGGCATGGCCATCGGGGCCACCTTCGCCGGCGCGGAGGAGGCCGCCGCCTACAGCGGCGTGCTGGCGGCGCTGATCATCGGCCTCCACAACATCCCCGAGGGTATGTCCATCTCCGCGCCCTTGCTGACGGGCGGGTCCCGGCCCGCCGGGGCCGTGGCGGTGGCCGCCCTCAGCGGCATCCCCACGGTGCTGGGGGCCCTGCTGGGCTACTCGGTGGGGACTATGGACGCGAGGCTCCTCAGCGGGTCTTTGGGCTTCGCCGCCGGGGCTATGCTGTATGTCATCTTCGGCGAACTGCTGCCGGAGTCCGAGCAGCTGTGGCGGCATAAGCTCAGCGGTCTCGCCACCATGCTGGGGCTGCTGCTGGGCATGGCACTGATCTTCGGCTACGGCCACTGAGCCCCTGTCCGCGGAGGAAAGACAAAATACCCCTTGACAACCGTCAGAAATAGGATTATACTACCATCCTGTGAGAACCCATACGGGAAATAAATGGAAAGGAGGCGCGTGTGATGCTGCTGTTTACCCGGACAGAAAACCGATACCCAATCACAGAGGGGCCCCAGTGCGTCCTGCGCGCCTTTGGACGGATCTGACCTTCCCAAGGGAAGGGATTGCTGTTTCCGCGCCCCTCTCAGGAGGGGCGCTTTTTGTGCTTTTCAGAACCTTTTGATGGAAAAGAAGGAGAACCCTATGGAAACCCATGTGAAACTCTCCCGGGGGGAGAAATTTCGGATGATCCTCCGCTATCTCCGGGGAAATCTGGGCTTTTTTGCCGCCGCTATCTTTTGCGCCTGCCTGGGCTATGTCTTCAACGCCCTGGCGCCCCAGATCATCCGCGTCACCGTGGACGGCATACTGGACAGCGACGCCGGGAGCCTGCCGGCCCTGGTGCGGCGCTTCGTGCCCCTGGACGCCCTCCGCGCCCACCCGCTGGAGGCCCTGTGGCTGGCCGCCGGGGCCGTGGTGATCACGGCCGCGGCCCGGGGCCTGTGCACCTACGGCCAGCGGGTCAACCTGGCCAAGGGCTCCGAGGGCTTCGTGAAGGCCATCCGGGACGACCTGTACCGCCACATCCTCCACCTCAGCTTCGACTGGCACACCGCCCACTCCACCGGCGACATCATCCAGCGGTGCACCTCCGATGTGGACGTCATCCGCAGCTTTGTCTGCAACCAGCTGGTGGAGGTCATCCGCACGGTGTTCCTCATCATCCTGTACGTGGGGATCATGCTGTCCATGAATCTGCGGCTGAGCATGGTGTCCATTGCCTTTATCCCCATTGTGGGGCTGTCCTCCGGCCTCTTCTACCGGGGCATCTCCTCCCGCTTCCAGGCGGCGGACGAGGCGGAGGGGGCGCTCACCGCCTGCGCCCAGGAGAATCTCACCGGCGTGCGGGTGGTCAAAGCTTTCGGCCGGGAGCGGTTCGAGGTGGACCGCTTCAACGCCAAGAACGAGCGCTTCTCCCTGCTGTGGATCCGCCTGGGCAAGATTCTCTCCGTCTACTGGGCCTCCGGCACCCTGCTGACCTGTATCCAGGTCATGGCGATCATCATCGCCGGGGCCATGGAGGCGGTGAACCACGGCATGACCCTGGGGGAGTTTATGGCCTTTGTCACCTACAACGAGGCCCTGGCCTGGCCGGTCCGGGCCCTGGGGCGGGTGCTCAGTGAAATGAGCAAGGCCGGCGTGTCCATGGACCGGGTGGGCTACATCCTGCGGGCCCCGGAGGAGCGGGATCTGCCCCAGGCGGAGGACGTGGAATTGGCCGGGGACATTGTCTTCGACCACGTGACCTTCGGCTACGGGGAGCAGCAGGTGCTGCGGGATGTGTCCTTTACCGTGCCCCGGGGCAGCACCTTCGCCATCCTGGGGGGCACCGGCTCGGGCAAGAGCACCCTGGTGCACCTGCTGGACAGGCTCTATGACCTGGGGGAGGGCCAGGGCGCCATCTCCATCGGCGGGGTGGATATCCGGCACATCCGGCGGGAAACCCTCCGGCGGCAGATCGGGCTGGTACTCCAGGAGCCCTTCCTCTTCTCCCAGACCATCCGGGAGAACATCGCCGCCACATGCCCGGACGCCCCGGAGGACGCCCTCCGCGCGGCGGCGGCGGTGGCCTGCGTGGACGAGGCCATCACCGAGTTCCCCTCCGGCTATGAGACTTTGGTGGGCGAGCGGGGGGTCACCCTCTCCGGCGGCCAGAAGCAGCGGGTGGCCATCGCCCGGATGCTGCTCCAGGGCGCGCCGGTGATGATCTTCGACGACTCCCTCTCCGCCGTGGACGCGGAGACCGACGCCAAAATCCGCGCCGCCCTCCGGGAACGGGTGAAGGGGGCCACCGTCATCCTGATCTCCCACCGGATCACCACCCTCATGCAGGCGGATCGGATCCTGGTGCTGGACGGGGGCCGGGTGGCGGACACCGGCACCCACCAGGAGCTGATCTCCCGGCCCGGTATCTACAGGGAGATCTACGACATTCAAATGAGCAGCGACGACAGGCGGCTCATTGAGAAAGGGGGCGAGGCGTAATGGCGGCCTTTGACGAGCGGGAGTACCACCAGAAAAATTTTGACTTCCGCATCTGGCAGCGCCTGCTGCCCACCCTGGCCAACTACAAATGGGCTTTCGCGGGGATGCTGATCTTCAACCTGGTCACCGCCCTGGTGGACGTGCTGCTGCCCCTGTTCCAGCGGTACGCCATCCGGGAGTTCATTGAGAAGGACTCCCTCACCGGCCTCGCGCCCTACGCGGCGGCCTACCTGGCGGCCGTGGTGGTCCAGTTCCTGTCGGTCGTGGCCTTTTCCCGGAACTCCATGCACATTGAGATGAACATGGGGCGGGACATGAGGCGGGATCTGTTCCGGCACCTGCAAACTCTGTCCCTGTCCTTCTACAACGTGACGCCGGTGGGCTACATCCTCACCCGGGTCATGAGCGACACCAACCGCATCGCCGGCATGATCGCCTGGAACATGACGGATATCCTCTGGGCGGTGTTCTACGTCGTGGGCGTCTTCGCCGCCATGCTGGCCCTGAACTGGCGGCTGGCGCTGGTGGTAATCCTGATTGTGCCCGCCATTGCCATCCTGACCGTGTACTTCCAGAACAAGATCCTCCACTGGAACCGGAAGGTGCGGAAGCTGAACTCCCGGATCACAGGCGCTTTCAACGAGGGCATCACCGGCGCCAAGACATCCAAGACCCTGGTCATCGAGGACCAGAGCGTCCGCTCCTTCCGGGATCTCACCGGCGAGATGCACCACGCCGGCATCCGGGCCGCCCGGCTTAACGCGGTGTACATCCCCCTGGTGCTGTTCTGCTCCTCCCTGGCGGTGGCTATCGTGCTGCTGCGGGGCGGGTACATGGTGACGGACCAGGTGCTGGAGATCGCCACGCTGTCGGTTTTCACCACCTACGCCGTGGGCATCTTTGAGCCCATCCAGGGCATTGCCGGCAACATCGCCGAGTTTATCTCCCTCCAGGCCTCCATCGAGCGGGTCACCGACCTCATGAGCGAGAAGCCTATGGTGACGGACACGCCGGAAGTCATTGAGAAGTACGGCGACGCCTTCCACCCCAAACGGGAGAACTGGGAGCCCATCCGGGGGGACATCGAGTTTCGGGACGTGACCTTCCGCTATCCCGACGGCGGGGACAATGTGCTGGAGCACTTTGACCTCCACATCCCCGCCGGCACCACAGTGGCCATCGTGGGCGAGACAGGGGCCGGAAAGAGCACGCTGGTGAACCTGGCCTGCCGGTTCTTTGAGCCCACGGAGGGGCAAATTCTTATTGACGGCGTGGACTACCGGGAGCGCAGCCAGCTGTGGCTCCACTCCAACATCGGCTACGTGCTGCAAAACCCCCACCTGTTCTCCGGCTCCGTCCGGGAGAATATCCGCTATGGGCGCCTGGACGCCACCGACGGGGAGATTGAGGCGGCGGCAAGGGCTGTCTCCGCCGACACGGTGGTGGCCAAGCTGGAGAAGGGCTGGGACAGCGACGTGGGCGAGGAGGGCGACCGGCTCTCCACCGGGGAGAAGCAGCTCATCTCCTTCGCACGGGCGGTGCTGGCGGATCCCAGGATCTTTGTTCTGGACGAGGCCACCTCCTCCATCGACACCCAGACCGAGCAGTACATCCAGAGCGCCATCGACCATCTGCTCAAGGACAGGACCAGTTTCCTCATTGCCCACCGGCTGTCCACCATCCGCAAGGCGGATCTGATCCTGGTGGTGAAGGACGGGAGGATCGTGGAGCGGGGCACCCACCTGGAGCTGCTGAGGAAGCGGGGCTACTACCACGATCTCTACTCCAAGCAGTTCGCCGAGGAGAACGAGGCCCGGGTGTGGCAAGGATAAAAAAAGCGCCGGACGGAGGCCCGTCCGGCGCTTTTTCGATTGCATTCGCGGCGCTTGTCCACTATAATGAGGGTTACATAAGTCGGAAACGCCATTTTTTGGATCGTCGATGGCAGGGGGAGGTGGAACTATGCGAAACATCGCCGCCATTCTGCTGGCGCTGTGCCTGCTGCTGGCCCTGGGGGCCTGCGGCCGGAGGGCGGAGAGTCCCCGGGAGCTTGTCCCGGAGAAGCCCGCTGTGCCGGACGCGGATCCGCCCCGGCCTCTGACGGCGGACACGGACGCGGATCCTCCGCCGGTGCAGGAGAACGATCCGGTCATCGTGCCGGAACCGGAGCCGGAGAACACCGTCATCACCCTGTCCTTTGCCGGGGACGCGCTCATTGCCCAGATGCTCAACCGGTACAGCAAGGGCGGCTTCAACGACTACGCCCAGAGGGAGGATCCGTCCTATTTCCTCTCTGGCGTCCGGGACTGCTTCGCCGCCGACGACATGACCCTGGTCAATCTGGAGAATGTGCTGTCGGACAGGAAGCTGACCCCCAGGGACAAGGGAGAGGGCACGGTCTACTGGTTTATGGCCCCCACCCGCTACATAGACATTCTCACCGCCGGCAGCGTGGAGGCGGTGTCGGTGGCCAACAACCACACCCGGGACTACGGGGAGACCGGCTACTGGGACACCGTCCGCACCGCCCAGGGCGCGGGGCTGGCGGTGGGCGCCAACGACCAGACGATCTACTTTGAAAAGGGCGGCTTCACCGTGGCCGTGATCTGCAACGGATTGTGGAACGAGGGCCAGGCCGGCAATATCGTCCAGCGCCTCCGCCGGGCGGAGGAGGACTCCGACTTCCAGATCGTGTTCTACCACGGTGGCACGGAGGGCATCCACGCTCCGGAGGCGTGGAAGGTGCGGGCCTCCCGGAAGCTGGTGGACGCCGGAGCGGACGTGGTGCTGGGGGGCCACCCCCACGTGCTCCAGCCCATGGAGTCCTACGCCGGGGCGGAGATCCTCTACTCCCTGGGGAACTTCTGCTACGGCGGCAGCCGCAACCCGGAGAACCGGACGGTGATCTATCAGCTGAAGCTTACCGTGTCCCCGGAGAGGGAGCTTCTGGAGAGGCAGTCCACCCTCATCCCCTGCTACGTCCACACCGGGGAGACCTCTAACGACTACCACCCGGCCATCATTGAGGACGGGGACCAGCGGCAGATGGTGATGGATTTTCTGGCGGGGAAGGTGAAAAAGCCCTTATAACTTTTCCGCGCACGGCACATCGCCCCCGGCCATGGCCGGGGGCGATGTCGTTATCTCTCCATCATGCGGTAGACAGCCTCCATGTCCAGGGCCCGCCGGACGCCCTCCGCCAGGAGATCGTACTGCCGGTCCAGGTACGTCCGCCGGTCCACGGGGGCGGCGATGGCGGCGCCGATGCCCTTCCGCTCACAGAGGAAGCCGGCCAGGGCCGCCGTCAGCTCCCCGCTGTCGAAGAGGCCGTGGAGGTAGGTGCCCCAGACGTTTCCGCTGGCGCAGCCGTCCTCCTGCCCGCCCTCCAGGCGGCAGAAGGGCGCTCCCCGCACCTCCGTGCGGCCCATGTGGATCTCATAGCCCTCCAGCCGGGCCCCGGCGAAGGGGGCGGCCAGGACGGCTGCCGTTTTTCGGGTGCGGGTCTTTTGGGGCTCGAATACCGTGTCGATGGGCAACAGGTCAAGGCCCCGGAGGGTACGGCCGGGGACGCCTTCGGCCCCCTCCGGGTCGGAGAGGGCGCGGCCCAGCATCTGGTAGCCGCCGCAGACCCCCAGCACCGGCGTTCCGGCGGCGGCTGATTTCTGGATTGCGGCCTCCAGGCCGCTCTGCCGCAGCCACAGGAGATCGTCCATGGTGCTCTTGGTACCGGGGAGGATCAGCAGATCCGGCGCGCCCAGGTCCGCCGGGCGGTCCACGTAGCGGACGCCCACCAGGGGGTGGGACTCCAGGGCGGCGAAGTCGGTGAAGTTGGAGATCCGGGGCAGGCGGATCACCGCCGCGTCCAGGGGCTTGTGGGCTTCCCGCCGCTCCAGACTGGGGGCCAGGGAGTCCTCGTCGTCGATGTCCAGGCGCATCCAGGGGACCACGCCCAGCACCGGGAGGCCGGTTTTGTCCTCCAGCATTTTCAGGCCGGGGCGCAGGATCTCCACGTCCCCCCGGAACTTGTTGATAACGAGGCCGCCGATGCGGGCCTGTTCCTCCGGCTCCAGCAGGGCCACGGTGCCGTAGAGCTGGGCAAACACCCCTCCCCTGTCGATATCCCCGGCCAGCAGCACCGGCGCGTCCACCAGTTTGGCCAGGCCCATGTTCACAATGTCGTTGGATTTCAGGTTGATCTCCGCCGGGCTCCCCGCCCCCTCGATAACGATGACGTCGAAGCCGGCGGCGAGGCTGCGGTAGGCGGCTAGAACTTCCGGCACCAGCTGGGGCTTGTAGCGGAAATACGCGGCGGCGGACATCTGGCAGCGGATCTCGCCATTCACAATCACCTGACTGCCGGTGTCCGAGCAGGGCTTGAGCAGGATGGGGTTCATCCGCACGTCCGGCTCCACCCCGGCGGCCTGGGCCTGGACCACCTGGGCCCGGCCCATCTCCAGGCCGTCCCTGGTGACAAAGCTGTTGAGGGCCATGTTCTGGCTCTTGAAGGGCGCGGCCCGAAGGCCGTCCTGTTTGAAGATCCGGCACAGGGCCGCGCACAGCAGGCTCTTGCCCGCGCCGGACATGGTGCCCTGGACCATAATGCGTTTAGCCATGGGACAGCGCCTCCTTGATGGCGGTGATCAGTTGGTCATTTTCCGCCTGGGTGCGGACGGCGGCGCGGTACCACAGGGGGTCCAGGCCGCGGTAGTTGCCGCAGTTTCGCAGCAGGATGCCTCGCTCCCCCAGGGGCTTTTCCAGGGAAATGGGGCTGCGGAACAGCAGAAAATTGGCCGCGCCGGGGATGACACGGAGGCCCAGCTCCGTGAGGGCTTTCTCCAGCCGGGGGCGCTCTGTTTGAATGAGCTCCCGCACCCGTCGGACGTAGTCCCCCTCCCCCAGGGCGGCAAGGCCCGCCGCCTGGGCCAGGGAGGACACGGTCCAGGGTGGGCCGGCGGCGGCCATGGCCTCGATCAGGTCCGAGTTCCCCAGGCAGTACCCCAGGCGTACCCCGGCCAGGGCGTAGATCTTGGTGAAGGATCGGAGGATCAGGAGATTTCCGTCCAGGAAGCAGGACATGGTGAGCGCCGGCGGGTCGTCCATCAGCTCCAGGAAGCACTCGTCCACCACCAGCAGGGTCCCGGCCTCCCGGCATTTTTCCAGCACCTCCGCCAGCAGGGGCAGGGGGACGGCCCGGCAGGTGGGGTTGTTGGGCTGGCAGAGGAACACCATATCCGCGCCGGGGATCCGCTCCAGGAAGCCCCGGTCCAGGTCGAAATTGTCCTCTGCCCGGAGGGCGTGGCGGCGGATGTCACAGTTCGTCAGCTCCAGCGCCGCCTCGTACTCGTGGAAGACCGGAGCGGTGATCAGCGCCCGCCGTGGCTTTCTGGCCAGCACCGCCCGGAAAATCAGATCCGCCGCCCCGCCGCCGCACAGGACCATCTCTGGGGAGAGGCCCTCCCGGGCGGAGATGGCGGCTCGCAGCTCCCGGCACAGGGGGTCCGGGTAGCGGTCCGACCGGGCGATGGCCGCTTCCATGGCCCGCCGGACGCCCTCCGGCACGCCCAGGGGACTGATACTGGCGGAGAAGTCCAGGGGCGCTTGGCCGTAGGTCTCCGCAAAGCCGGCCCAGTCGCCGCCGTGTGTCAGTGTCATAGCAGTACCTCAATGAGAATTCGAATCCCCAGGCCCAGCGCCAGGGCCAGAAAAGCCCCCGCGTACATGGTTCGGTTCACCCGCAGAATGTCCTCCGGCTCCACGGGGCGGAGGGGGTCGCCGATGGTGGGCTTGTCATAGCGCTTGCCGAAGTAGACAGCCGGACCCGC
This sequence comes from uncultured Oscillospiraceae bacterium, assembly GCA_947630395.1. Taxonomy (GTDB): domain Bacteria; phylum Bacillota; class Clostridia; order Oscillospirales; family Oscillospiraceae; genus Pelethomonas. The sequence goes on along the minus strand of CANRHK010000010.1, from coordinate 5,132 downwards.
CAGCTGCACCCCCAGGGCCCCGGCGCAGGCGGACTCGCACTGGGCGGAGTTGGGGCTGGCGTGGTTCCGGCGGTCCCGCCGCCAGATGTTCCACGCCCCGGCGGCGCTCTGGCCGGTGAGGGCCGAGGCTGCAATCCACAGGATCGCCGCCAGACGGGCGGGGAGGTAGTTGGCGGCGTCGTCCAGCTTGGCGGCGCAGCGGCCGAAGTACAGGTATTGATCGTTCCTGTAGCCCACCATGCTGTCCATGGTGTTGATGGACTTATAGGTCAGAGCCAGGGGCGCGCCGCCCAGCAGCATGTAGAGAAGCGGCGCGGCCACGCCGTCGGAGAAGTTCTCCGCCACCGTCTCCACGGCCGCTTTGGTCACCCCCTCGGCGGTGAGGGCGTCCGTGTCCCGGCCCACGATGCGGGCCACCGCTTTCCGGGCGGCGGGGAGGCTCTCCGCAGTCAGGGCCCGGTGGACGTTCCGGCTCTCGCGGGCCAGATCCCTCGTGGCCAGGGCCTGCCAGCACCAGAGGGTCTGGAGGGCAAAGCCCAGGGCCGGGTGGACGCGCCGGGCCAGACAGCAGGCCCCGCCGGTCACCGCCAGGGTCCCCAAGGGCATCGCCGCCGCCAGCACCGCTCCCGCCGCCAGTTCCCCCCGGGGGGTGGCGGGAAAGGCGCGGCGGAGGACATCCTCCAGCCGGGAGATGGCCCGGCCCATCACCACCACCGGGTGGGGCAGATGGGGGATCGCCGGGTCCCCCAGGAGCAGGTCTAGAATAAAGCCGCACAGCACGGCCAGCGTCAGGGTCATGGTTGTTTCCTCGTGAAATTGACTTCCCCCAGCAGGCGGAGGGTGCGGTTTTTTTGCCAGTCCCCGGCGTCCAGGGCCCAGCCGCCGCCGGGGGCGCTCTGCCACCGCCAGTAGTCCCGCCGGGGCAGGGCGTACTGCTCCAGCACGCACATCTGTACCCCGCCGTGGGCAACCACCGCCAGGGTCTCCCGGCTCTCCGCCAGAGCGGCGTCCATCAGCGCGGCAAAGGCGGCGCGGGTCCGGGCCGCAAATTCCGCCCGGTCCTCGCCGCCGGGGGTTTGGCCCAGGCAGTTCCCCGCCACCCAGGATGCGTAGGCAGGATCACTTGCCATTTCCGCCGCCGTGCGGCCCTCGAAAGCGCCGAAGTCCATCTCCTCCAGGCCGGGGACGTTTACCAGCGCCGCGCCTGGGAAGAGGATGGCCGCCGTCTCACGGGCGCGGGCCATGGGGCTTACGAACACCGTGTCTACTGTGAAGTCCGCCCTTTCCAGGGCCGCACAGCCCTCCGGGGACAGGGGGACGTCGCTGCGGCGGCCCTGGTAGCGGCGCTGGGCGTTGTAGGCGGTGACGCCGTGGCGGAGGAGATACACTGTCATAGGCCCACCCCCACCAGCTGGCAGGCCACGATGGCGGCCAGCTGCCACAGCTCGCACGTCTGCAAAAACCAGCCGGCCAGATCGCCGGAGACGCCGCCGAACTCCTTCTTTGCCATGCCGGCGTAGCGGGCCAGGGCCAGGAGGGAGGCCAGGGCCGCCGCAGCGCCCATCCAGCGGCCCGCGGCGACCAGCGCGCAGGAGAGTGCTGCCGCCAGGACGGTAAGAATCCGGCGGACCGCCTTTTTATCGGCGGCGGTGGCGAAGGTGTGGGCCAGGCCCGTGTTTTTCGCCAGGGGCAGGGCGGCGATAGCCCAGCCCGAGAGGGTCCGGGACTGGACAAACCCCAGGCCCGCGCAGGCCAGAGCCCGGGGCGTGGGCTCCAGGGTGACACAGAGGGACAGATAGGCCACGAAGTAGGCGCACAGGTGGATCACCGCGAAAGCCCCGCAGCGGGGGTCCTTCAATATCTCCTGTTTTTTGGAGGGCTCGGCGTGGCTGGCGCGGGCGTCCCAGGTGTCGGCGTAGCCGTCCAGGTGGACGCCGCCGGTAACCAGCACCGGCACGAGGCACAGAGCCGCCCCCTGCAGAAAGTCCGGCAGGGGCAGCAGGGACGCCAGGACCCAGCCCCCGGCGCATACCGCCCCCACCAGGGGAAAGGCGCAGAGGGCATAGCGCATGTTCCGCTCATTCCACGGGAACTGGGGCATGGGCAGGGCGCTGAACATGGAGAAGGCCACGGCGACGGTTTCTAAGATGATCATAGGGCTGTCCTCTTAAAACGGATGGTAAGCTTCAATTCCTCTGGCGTCGAAGGTGTCGCTCTCGGCGTACACCGCCCGGGCCATGTCCAGCAGAGGCATGGCGGCTACGGCCCCGGTGCCCTCCCCCAGCCGCATTCCGGCGGTAATGAGGGGCTTCTTGCCCAAGGCCTCCAGGAGCATGGCCCCGGCGGGCTCGGCGGAGACGTGGCTGGCGAAGACGGCCTGTGCCGCCTCCGGCGACAGACGCACCGCGCAGAGGGCGGCGGCGGCAGTAATGAGCCCGTCCATCAGGACGGGAATCCGATGGATGGCCCCGCCCAGGAAGACGCCGCAGAGCCCCGCGATGTCAAAGCCCCCTACCTTGGCCAGCACATCAATGGGGTCGGCGGGGTCGGGCCGGTTCACGGACAGGGCTCTTTCCACGGCGGCAATCTTGCGAACAAGGCCCTCGCTGGAGAGGCCCGCGCCGCGGCCGGTGACCTTTTCCGCCGGGAGGCCCAGCAGGGCGGCGACGACCGCGCTGGAGGTGGTGGTGTTGCCGATGCCCATCTCCCCCACCGCCAGCAGGCGCGCCCCGGCGGCCTTCTGCTCCGCCGCCAGATCGATGCCCGCCTGGATGGCGGCCTCGGCCTGCCGGCGGCTCATGGCGGGGCCCAGGGTGATATCGGCGGTGCCGTTGCCCACCCGGCGATCCAGCACGCCGGGATGGCCGGGGAAGTCCAGAATGCCCATGTCCACGGGGACCACCTTGCAGTGGGCCACCGCCGCCATGCGGCAGACGGAAGTGCCCCCGGCGGCCAAACCCTTCGCTACGGCGGCGGTGACGGAGCTGTCGGTCTGGGTGACACCCTGGGCCACCACGCCGTTGTCGGCGCAGAGCACCAGCACCGACCGGGGCGTCAGGGGCACGTCCGGATCGCCGGTGAGGGCGGCGATGTCCTCCAGGGCGGTCTCCAGGGCGCCCAGGCCCCCTAGGGGGTGGGCGCAAGCCGCCCAGCGGGCGTGGGTTCTCTCCCTGGCGGCGGCGTCCGCCGGGGCTATGGCGGGTAAGTACATGGTCATTCCTCCTTGCGTATATCGGGCGGGCGCGCTCCCGCATAAGAAAATCGCCCCGCCCCCGTGGGGGGTAAGGCGATGCGGTCTTGCGGGCGCGGCTTTTCGGCGGCGCCCGGTACGATACAGCCAATCCCTCGTGGCTTGGGGCGTGCCGCCCCTGTACACAGTGGCCGGCAGGTTTCCTGGCTCATGGATCTCCACGGGAGGCGGCCTTCCCGGCCTTGCGGCCAGTGGCGGCGCTTCGGGCGCTTTGCCCCCCATTCCCCAATCACAGTGACGAGATCGCACAGGATTTCCACCTGTTTCCCTTTTTCCCAGGCGCGGGGTTGAAACCGCGCGGCCGAGGCACCGGTCATGTTCCTGATTTGGTTGTCTCCGGACCCGGGGGCCCAGACTCCTCTGATGATAGCATAAACCGCCCCGCCGCGCAAGGGGCGGTGAAGTATTTCCCTCAAAAAGTTATGGCGGACGGGACGGAAAAGGGGATGTTTGAAAGTCTGAGCCTTGACTTTCCACTCTCTGGCCGATATAATAAAATTAGGAAAGAATCTGGATTTTTTCACCACACGGAGGGGCGGCTCATGGCGGATCTGGGCGGTAAGCGGCTGTTTTTGCTGGATATGGACGGCACCATTTATCTGGACGAGGCGCTGTTTCCCGGCACCCTGCCCTTTTTGGAGGCGGTGCGGGAGGCGGGGGGCCGGTATTTGTTTCTTACCAACAACTCATCTAAGTCGGTGGACGTCTACATCCGGAAGCTGGCGCGCATGGGGATTCCCGCTGTGCGGGAGGATTTTCTTACCTCCACGGACGCACTGATCGCCCACCTTCAGTCCAGGCCGCCTTACCGGCTATGCTATGTGTTCGGTACCGCCAGCTTCCGGCAGCAGCTGGCGGAGGCGGGCGTCCCCGTCACGGATTGCCGCTCCGACGAGGTGGACTGCCTTCTTATTGGCTTTGACACGGAGTTGACGTTCCAGAAGCTGGAGGATGCCTGCATCCTCCTGAACCGGGGGGTGGACTTTATCGCCACCAACCCGGACTGGGTGTGCCCCACCTGGTACGGGTCCGTGCCGGACTGCGGCAGTGTGTGTGAGATGCTTTTTCGGGCCACCGGGCGGCGGCCCCTGGTCATTGGCAAGCCCCAGCCGGAGATGGCCCTGCTGGCCCTGGAGCGCACGGGTTATCCGCCGGAGGCGGCTCTGATGGTGGGGGACAGGCTGTACACCGACATTGCCGCCGGCGTCAACGCCGGCATTGACACCGCCTTTGTCCTCTCCGGGGAGGGGACGAGGGCCGGCCTGGCGGGCACCCAAGTGAAACCCACTTGGGTGTTTGAGGATATCGCGGCGTTGCACCGAGCTTGGTGGCGGGGGTTTCCAGCCCCGGGGGGAAGTGGGGCCTCCCCGGCCCCACGCCCCGGGTGACTTTTTCCCGCGCGGGAAAAAGTCACCAAAAAGCGCGCCCAGGGGGTTCCCCCTGGGGACCCTAATGTTTTGATTTGTTTTGCGCTCGACCTGTGGCTGGTTTTGTCTAAACCGGACTCGCTCCCGTGTATGAGGCGAAGCGGCTACCCTAATATGTCCTTGCACAGATGGATGCGCTGGGGCGGGGTGGATTGGGTGCGCTGGTTGTTTTTTAACGATTCCTACTGCTCTCTGTCGCTCCGTTCTACTCCGCGAGGGGTAGACGGGACGTACAACGAACCCAAAGCGAAGGTCCGCGAAGCGGACTGGGCGCCGCATAGATCTGTCCGTACAACAGTCCTAAAATAGACGATTCGCCTCATATACGGACGGCAGCGCGGTTTAGACCGGACAGACCACAGGACGAGCGCAAAAAATAATCAAACCATTGGGATTCTCAAGGGTGAAACCCTTGAGCGCGCTTTTGCCTACTTTTCCCGCGGGGGAAAAGTAGG
>CANRHK010000009.1 GCA_947630395.1 uncultured Oscillospiraceae bacterium | reverse complement strand
CATCTTTTCTCACCCTATGCTATTATACCACACTCTTCTCTACTTCGCTACTTTTTATTGGAGAATAGTATAAATAGGTATATTAACCTCCATAGTTGGAGCTGCTGGGCAGATTCGAATTGTAACGAGCCCCTGCCAACGGGTATAAAGTGTTGTAAAATGTTGTCGTTTTCTCCGCTTTTCAAACTTTTGGCGTATCAAATGAAGCCAACAAGAGGCAGGCTTTGGCAATCTAATAAGGGAAAAAATAAGGGAAAATACAGCCGCGCAGATGCACAGGGACGGCCTTGGTGTTACCACCGGGGCCGTCCTGATATTTTTTTGTGGTAGCTCGGCAAACTGGAAGTTAATCAGTTTAAAAACAGGTGAAATAAATAAGGTATGAGACAAATTATTATGGAGCCTATAACGCAAACTGTAAGAACATATATGATTTTCTTACGTTCATCTTTTTTCATTTCAGTCTAACTCCTTTGTCAAACCTCGATTTGTCATTGAGTTTCACTTAGTATAACACATCATACCGGTGAAGTCAAACCATCACCCTAGACCGTCCGCAAAAATTGACGTGCACTTGTCAATTTACCAAAATCTGGTTTTTTGACAAGTGCACGTCAAAAATTTTATGCCTGGACCATGGGCTCATTGCAGAACCCGCAGATGATAAACGCGGAGGCCTTCGTCACCCTGGCCTTCTGCCCACAGACGGGACAGACCAACTTGCGAGTTGAGCTGGGCCTCTTGCCGCCCTGGGGGTCTGCCACCGGCTGGCCGTCCGGGCCGATAGAGAAGCGGGGCAACTCACAGCGCCCAATCCTGATTTCGTTCCACCTTTTATCCATCGCGTACTGCGCCAGCCGGTCACTGGGCTGGGTATTCCATCCGTTGGCCCCGCACTGGACACACACCAGCCCGCGCCGCTCGGCTTCCTCCTTGAAACGTTTGTTGTGATACTGACCGCCCCGGCTGGTCTCTTTGATGCCATGCTCCCGGCAGTAGAGGTGCACCATCTCGTGCAGCAAGGTGTCCAGGATTTCCTCGATGTGGGCGTTGATCTCTTCGGCGGCGATGTTCAGTTCATAGGTGTTGTCGTCCTGCGTTTTCCAGATTTTAGCCGTGGAACAATGGCCGTAGGTCCCCGGCTTGCTCTGGACGGTTATAATCGGCACAGGAAGGGTCCCAGCAAAAAAGTCGGTGTTGAGGGTGTTGTAGATATGTTCGAGTTGACTCACAGCTCTGCTCATTTTCGTGGCTGGCTTCATGGTTTAATCCTCCCAAAATGTTTTTCGGCGGTAGCGGAGCGCCTCGCGCTTCGCTTGTCTCCCTCGGAGCACATCACCAGCGGTATGTCAAGGCTGGGGGCGGGCCCGCCCCCACTCGCACAAAAAAATTACAAAGGAATTTTATTGTGGCCTTTACATACCGGGGGTGATATGCTTACCTTGGTCTGTGTCTCATTATGCAAAATCGAGAATTAATATTAGGAGACACTTTTTCGCCAAAACTCGCCTTTTTTCGCCGGATGGTGCTATCCCGGTCATTGCGTTTGTTGCCCTATTTTGCCAGCATGAATTTTTTCAAAGTTTCCGCGAATATTATCTTGACAAGGCCTCTAACTTAGGCTATAATGATAATGTTCCAGTAGATAGTTACTTGGAACTGCTATCAATAAGGCTGAAAATCATATAGGTCGATAAGTTAGGATAATTTATAAGGAAGAGTTTTTCACTGGGTTTTCTGGCCCGGTGAGGACGGAATAATTAAGGCTACTATTTCAATTCAAGGAAATTGAAATAGTAGCTTTTTCTATCCTTTTTTAGTCGATACAACTATTGGGGGAAAGGAGGACCCCAGAATGTTCACTGTAATTGGATATCGTCGCAGCGATTTCACCACCCAGGACGGAAAGCGCATCACCGGCTACACGCTTTTCCTGACCTATCCACTGGCGGAAGACGATTCCGCTGGGACCGGCTGTGAGCACATCTACATGACTGACCAGAAGTTAGCCATGAGCGGCTACACCCCTCATGTTGGTGATGCCATCGAGGTAAGCTACAACCGCTTTGGCAAACCCGCCAGTATTTACAAGCGGTAAAACCCGGAGGGGTGCCCGCGCAGCGGGCATCCCCTCCTACTTGATAGAACAACAAATCGACATCACAGAACTGGGGGAGGTGGTATTATTCAAACCCCGCCAGCCACCTACACCAATGCCAGAATAAAATCATACCCATCAAAAACGGTGCTGCAAGTGGCGACAAAAGATATTTTCCCGCTGACAGCAGGCACCAAAAGGACCAGGCTCTATGGCGTACCGCCGCCCGGAACGGCAAAGGACCCGGACCGGGCCAGGAAGGAAAGCCAGCGCCGGGCCGCAGCAGCAGTCCGCGACCTGGCTCTCTGTAATCATTTTGAATACTTCTTCACCTGGACGTTGGACGGGCAGCTGCTGGACCGTTATGACCCTGACATCGTCTACCGCAAGGTCAGGGCGTTCTTGAGCAACAATGTAAACCGGAGGGGGTTCACCTACGTTGCCGTCCCTGAATATCACCAAAAGAAAGACGGGGAGGCGCGGCCTGCCATACATCTGCACGGCCTGTGTTCTCCTGGGACCGTCCCTATTGTCCGAGCCAAGGCCAAAGATGGCCGGAACTTGACGGACAAAAATGGAAGACCGGTCTACAATATGCCTACCTGGTCCTGGGGCTTCTCCACATGTGTGCCGCTGGATGACCAGATGGAGCGCACTATCAACTATATCTGCAAGTATATCACCAAGTCCGAGGAAAAAATCTTCGGCAAGTGGTATCTGTCTTCCAGGAATCTCATAAGAGGTCCGACATTGATTCCCCTGGAGCCGGTACCCTATTACGACTACCGCGACGAAGATAAATTGAATGTGCACTTTCAAAACGAATATGACATTTATCCCGGTCTGAAGCTGCTCTCCGAGGAGTTTCAGCCGCTGGAAGATTAAGGAGGAAAATAAAGCTATGAAAAATAGCATTAACGATAAGCGCCGCTCCTTGGCGCAGGAAACGAATGTGGAGCAGACAGCCCGCCGCTTCGGCCGTGGCCTCCGCAAGGTGGTCCGTGAGCCTTGGCGTCTGCTGGTCCTGCTGGCGTGGGAAGTGGCCTTGACGGTTCTGTGGCTTTGGGCCAGGGCACGTACCGGGCCCTTGGCCGTCGTAGGTCGGGCCCTGCTGGTCCTGTTCCTGGCCCCTCTGGCTGTGGCCGTCCCCGCCGTCCTGTGCTGGACCTGGGGTGGCCCTCTGCGGGCCAACCGGGTCCAGCGTGACCTGCTCCGCGTGGGATTGGTCAATGCTGCCGGTGAGCCTCCTGTGCTGGTGGATATGCACAAGGACCCTGACCATGCCAAAATCACAGTCTATGTGTTTTACAGTAGAGGCATTCCCTCCCCTGTATGGCTGGATAACGCGGGACCCATTCAATCCGCTCTCAATGGGACGGTCATTAAAATCTTCGAGGGGACCGACAACCAGCACATTGACCTGCACATCGCCCCGCCGCAGAGCAAATTACCGGTGGAGCTCCCATGGTATGACCGCCGCCTGCCCGTCAACCACACTGTCATTTTACTGGGAGAAAGTCTGGTAGGCCCGGTGAATCTGGACTTTGCGAAAACGCCTCACGTCCTCCTTGCCGGGGCTACTGGCTCCGGCAAGAGCGAGTTGCTCAAGCTGATGTTACGTCAATCGGTTCTCCACGGCATGGATGTGTACATCGCGGATTTTAAGGGTGGGTTGGACTTTGGCCGCCGGTGGCGGGACGCGTGCCATGTCTGCTATGATTTGGACGGCCTGCTGGTAATGCTGGATGGCCTGAAGGCGAATCTGAAGTCCCGTATGGAGGCATTACGGGCAGCAGACTGTGCCAACATCGAGGAATACAATCAGTGTGAGGACCGGCCCACCGGGCCGCTCCGTCACATTGTCTTTGCCTGTGATGAAGCCGCCGAAATCTTTGACAAGTCCGGCATGAGCAAAGCGGACAAGGAAAAAGTGGAGCAGGTGGTCCGGAATCTGTCCACCATCGCCCGGGAGGGCCGAGCTCTGGGCATTCATCTTATCCTCGCCACCCAGCGGCCCGACGCCGATAACATTCCCGGTCAGATTCGGAGCAACCTGGACACCCGTATCTGCGGCAGGGCGGATAAAAACCTGTCCATCGTGTCCCTGGGCAGCGCAGCGGCGGACGAGCTGCTGCCCAAGGACGTACCGGGACGGTTTATCATCAATGACAGGACCGGTGGCACGGATGGAACCGTGTTCCAGGCATATCACATGAAGAAATGGAGGTAAAAGCATGAAGTATACTGATTTTGACCAGCTCCCGCTGCTGTTGACTGTCAAGCAGCTGGCCGCTGTTCTTAGTATTAGTCTGCACACCGCATATGACCTTGTTCGGTCCAATCATATCGAGAGCAAGCGCGTGGGCACTCAGTATCGTATCCCCAAAGAGAGCCTGAAGCAGTACTTGGACACCTGAGCGAAACTGCCATAAGCACCCCTTGACCGTTTGCCGCGCGAGGTGTACTATATCCATAGTGCATCTCACGCGGCGAAAGGAGGACATATGCCGCGTACCAAAGCAAAAGGCCGGGCCGCCAACGGCACCGGCTCCATCAGAAAGAAAACTGTCAAAACGGGTAACAACGAATACTCCTACTGGGAGGGCCGCATTACCGTGGGATTTGACCCTGGGACTGGGAAACAGGTCCAGCGATCTATCACCGGCAAGACGCAGAAAGAAGTAGCGCAAAAAATGCGACAGGCCACCGTGGAGCTCGACCAGGGCGTTTATCAGGACCCATGTAAGCTGACCCTGGCGGAATGGCTCAACATCTGGAGAAAGACATATCTCCACGATGTGAAACACAGAACCGTGGAGATATATGAATCCGTTATCCGCGTCCACATCACCCAGGCGCTGGGGGCTATCCGGCTGGAATTTCTCAGCACCCCCATGATTCAGGATTTTTACAACAATTGCTTTACTGAGAAAAATCTGTCCGCCAAAACCATCCGCAATATCCACTGTGTTCTGCACCGGGCGCTCCAGCAGGCCGTAGCTATTGGCTACCTGCGCTTCAATCCCAGCGATGCGTGCTCCCTTCCACGGATGGAAAAGAAGGAATTGGCCCCGCTGGACGATTTTGAAATCTCCGCGTTTCTCCAGCAAATTAAGGGTTCTCCGTTGGAAACTCTAATGACCGTCACGCTGTTTACCGGTATGCGGGAAGGTGAGGTGATGGGGCTCCAGTGGTCCTGCGTAGATTTCGTGCGGGGCACCATTTCCATCAATAAGCAGCTCCAACACTACCGGGACGAGAGGGGCTATCAGCTTGTTTCTACCAAGAACGGGAAAGGCCGTGTTATCACTCCCGCTGCGTTTGTGATGGGAATGCTCAAAAGGCACCGGGCGGCTCAGGACGCGGCTCGGCTCCTTGCAGGTGAAGCCTGGGAAGATGCCGGTTTCGTGTTCACCGATGGGCTGGGACACCATCTTCACACCTGGACGGTGTACCGGGAGTTCAAACGTGCCGTCACCGCGATTGGGAGGCCCGACGCGAGATTTCACGATTTGCGGCACAGCTATGCCGTGGCGGCTATCCGCTCCGGAGACGATTTGAAAACCGTGCAAGGGAACCTTGGACACGCCACCGCCGCCTTTACGCTGGACGTATATGGCCATTTCACCGACCAGATGAAGCAGGCCAGCGCCGCCCGGATGGAGCAGTACATCAAAGGCCTTTTCACCCAATAAGGGAAAAAACAAGGGAAAATCTTTCCCACAAAGCAGAAAAAAGCCTTGCGGCCCTAGGGCCGCAAGACTTTCCCGTGGAGCTGCTGGGCAGATTCGAACTGCCGACCTCATCCTTACCAACTGATTAGGGGAAATCAATACAGACCTTTCGGGGCCTTTCCGCCCCTGTTCCGTCCAAAGGCAGATGCTCTTTGGGCGTTTTTTGTCCGCTACGTCCATCCGCTCGTTTCGGCGTGTGGGTCACAGTGTGGGTCAGGGCCAAAATTAGCTTTCCACCTGACAGCGCCCTTCTAAATAGTTCCGGACATCCTTATAGAAAGCCTCCGCGCCGACCAGGAGCTTCTCTGTGTCCGCAATCGAGCAGATATAGAAGTCCTCCTAGTCACTCCGGTTCCGGATTAGAGACGCATTGGAGATCAGTTTCCCATAATCACGGGGCAGAATATCTGTTTTCAGATAGTTCAGCGCAAATCTCGCAATCACAGCAGAGTGTTTTTGTAGTCCTCGCCGTCGAGGGCCAGCACAGCGCGCATCGCGTGAAAAATGCAGTAGTTGCCCTGTTATTCGCCGAGGCATAATCTTGGGCCGCCCAGTCCCGCTGGGCTGTCACCAGCATATCATGCGCCTTCTGCAGGCGATAGCGAGAGAGGTCGAGCCGTGAAGCCTCAGGCACTGATCCGCACCCCCTCACGCTGGATATTCCCATAGAACGGCAGCAGGCCAATATTCGCGTGGAAGTAGTCGCGGTTCTCCACGATAGGGGAAACCACAACGCCATAGTCCAACAAAAGATCCGCCGCCAGGCTGCCGACCTGCCAGTTCTTCGCTGAGATCACTTGGCGGGGCGTATCCACCAGGATCAGCACATCCAGATCCGATCCAACGTCAGCATCCCCGCGGGCATAAGATCCAAAGAGGATGGCCTCCGGCCGGGCCTGAGGAAAGAGCTGCTCGAGGGTGCCGCACAGTTTTGAGATGATTTTTTGAACGTCCTGCCGCGGAACCATCCGGGCCGCCTCCTTTCTCCTTCGCCAAATCAACACCATTTTATTCTCCGAATACAGTATAGCATATCCAAGAGGAAAAAGAAAGCGCAATTTCGTGGCGGCAGCAGAAGAAACCGCTTAAAAATTGTGCCGCTAAAGCTCTGTATTTCCTGCATGTTTGAAAAAAGATCTCATAAAACCGCTACTCCGGATCTTTGCGGCAATACCTTTCCGCATCAGAGGCCTCTCTTTTCTTTTTCATTTCTGGTACCTCCTCACACAAGAGACGATCGTTGAGCAATTTCGAGAGTGCCTGAAGGACTTTCCTTTGGGGGCCCAATTGACCCGGCAGGAGATCATAGAGATGATCCGGGGGAAATATGAGACAAAGGAGTCCAGCATCATCCCCAGCGACTACTGCTACAACATGACCAACAAGGGGATTCCGGAGGACCAACATCTCCAAAATCTTTGGAGAGCTTATCACCCTCATTGAGCCCACCAAGCGATTGGGGAGCCGGAGGAGTTGACCGTAAAACTGCCATACACTGCTCTATCCGGAGACGGACAGGATACCGGCGGAGCAGCGCATTACGTTTCATTCCAGCGATGGGGTCTTGTCAGGGCAATGTTTGTTGACCCATTTCAACTTACAGATAGTCTAAAAACGCGCTGTGATTTTGTGAGGATAATGGCATAGAACTGATCGACAACAAAAACAAAATCTTGTTGGAGGACCTGTCAGCCGAAATCAAAGAGGGCAGCAAGCTGTCCATTGCCGCTGCGTGTTTTTCCATATATGCCTATCAGGCGCTGAAAAACAACTCACGGATATCGATGAGCTACGCTGTGCAGCGACACGTTGCTGCAAATAAACTTTAACTGGGCCAAGGGCCTGGAAAGAGGTAAAAGCAGCGGGAAAAACAGATAAATTTCTGTTTTTCCTAACTGATATTCTGAGAAGTGGAATGAAGGGGTAACGCCCTGAAACGCTTCCCCTGATACTGCGTTGGAGGAAAAGGAGCGCAATCTTCCGGACTGACACAGCACGCTGAAGTCGGCTGAACACACTCGCCTTACATGAGGTAACAGACGGTAGGGCAAAAGCGAGCCAGAGGTGGCCGCGAGTGATAGGCCGGGGGTTCATAACCGCATATGGTGAGAATGTAGAAATACTGACAAAATCCCGAAGGTACAAGTCTAAAGTTCGGGCGGTCAAAAAGGCCGCTGCCGCGAACGCGGCGTGTGTGAGGTAAAGTAAGATTCCCCCCTCTAACTCCAATTTTATATGAACGGCGACCGCTTGTCTGCACTCTTTCTTTTCTATTTGTGCCGACAGCTTTGCGGTCCGCATGGTGATTTGTATGAGAGTCATTGTGGGCGCGGAGCGCCTTTCCCAATATGACGGCCTGTTCCGAAGGAAGCGGATCGGCCTGATTACAAATTTCAGCGGCATTTCCCCGGACTGGTCCCGGGATACCATCCACCTTCTGGTGGACGCGGGCTATGATCTGGTGAAGATTTTTACCCCTGAGCACGGACTCTACGGGGCCGAGGCGGGGAAGTCGGTGGAGGATACGCGGCATCCCAAGCTGGGGATCCCAGTGGTCTCGCTCTACGGAAACCGGCGGACGTCGGCACAAAAAGATCTGGAAGATTTGGATATTTTGGTGTATGATATACAGGACGTGGGGCTGCGCTACTATACCTATGTCTACACCATGTGCTACGCCCTGCGGGCGGCGGCCGAAGTGGGGCTTCCGTATGTGGTCCTGGACCGCCCCAATCCCCTGGGCGGGCGGATCGTCAGCGGCGCGAGAATTGACGCGGAGATCCACAGCTTTGTGGGCGACTATGAGCTGCCCATGCGGTATGGGCTGACAATCGGGGAGATGGCCGGGTATTACCTGAAATACGCCGGCGCCAGGGCAGATCTGACGGTCATTACACTTCTACGGGGCGCCGTTCATCGACATGGACGACATCTATGCGGACGTGAAGGAGCGGGTGAAGGACGACAAAATTGTATTCAGGCGCCGTTCCTTTGTGCCCAGTACCAGCAAATATCGGGGGGAGCTGTGCTTCGGCCTGGAATTTCACCCCCTGAAGCCGGACTGTGATTTCCTTCTGACAGCGCTGATTCTCATGCGGGCCATCTATACCCGCTATCCGGACAAGGTGGAGCTCCGGAAGATACCGGGGAATATCGGGGGGCACCATTTAACCATTCTCTCCGGCAACACCTGGGCGGAGGATTACATAGCGGGCCGCATGAGCGAAAAACAGCTGTTGGAGGGCTGGGCGTCCCAGCGCGCGGAATTTGAGGCGTATGCTGCGGACGTGCGGCTGTATCACTGAGTATTGCCAGATAGCGGCAAGGAGGAGATTGCGTGGAGCAAATATCAAAAATCAAGACGGAACAGCGCAACGCCGGTACGGTGGACATTGACCGCGTAAGTACGTCTGAGATGGTACGGCTCATGAACGCGGAGGATAAAAAAGTAGCAACAGCGGTGGAGAAGGTGCTGCCCCGGATAGCGGAGGCCATCGACCTGATCTACCGCCAGATGTGCCTGGGGGGACGGCTGATCTACTGCGGCTGCGGCACCTCCGGACGGCTGGGCGCGCTGGATGCGGCGGAGTGTCCGCCCACCTTCGGCGCCGATCCGGAGACGGTCATGGCCGTCCTGGCCGGCGGCCCCTCCGCCATGACCACGGCGGTGGAGGGAGCGGAGGACATGCCGGAGGAGGGCGAAAAGAGCCTCCGGGAGATTGGCTTCCGGAGAGAGGACGTGCTGGTGGGGATCGCGGCCAGCGGCAGGACCCCGTATGTGCTGGGGGCCATGCGCTATGCCCGCAGCCTGGGGGCGGGGGTCATCGGCGTCACCTGCTGCCCCGGGTCCGAGGTGGATATCCAGGCGGATATCGGCATCTCGCCCCAGCCGGGGCCGGAGGTGATCACCGGCTCCACCCGCTTAAAGAGCGGAACGGCCCAGAAGATGGTGCTGAACATGCTGTCCACAGGGGCCATGATCCAGATGGGCAAGGTGTACAGCAATCTGATGGTGGACGTGAAGGCCACCAACCAAAAGCTGTACGCCCGCGCCGCCACCATTGTCTGCTCCGCCACAGGAGTCAGCAGGGAGAAGGCCTGCGAGACCTTGGAAGAGGCGGGCTACGCGGTGAAGACGGCCATCATCATGATCCTGTGCGATGTGGACGTGGAGGAGGCCAACCGGCTTCTGGCGGCCAAAAGAGGAAGAATCGCGGACGTGGTGCTGGCCCAGGAGGACGGCGAGAGCAAGGACGCCTATGTCCGGCAGGTCAAATAGCCGTAGTGGAGGGAGGCAGAGCCATGCCGGATATGCTGGTAAGACTGTATGACCTGCCCGGAAGGGGCGGTGGTGGAACAGTGCCTGAAGCGGCTCTGACGCGCGGAGGGGTTACTCCCTGTGGGACTGGGTGCTCTTGAGGCTCTTTTCCAGAATAGAGGCGGTCCTGTTGTAATCCAGCTTGGCCACCGCGGAGAACAGCACGTCCACCGCCATCATCTGGGCAATGCGGCTGCTCATGGCGCCGCTGCGGGGCGCCGCCTCCGGCGAGGAGATGTACAGCTGGATATCGGATCCCATCACCAGGGGATTCTTGCCGTAGGACGTCAGCGCAATCACCGGCGTACCGCACTGGCTGGCGATATCAAGGATCTCTATGCTCTCCTTCGTCCGCCCGGAGGTGGAGATGATGATCGCCAAATCCTCCGGCGTCATGTTGGAGGCGTAGGTGAGCTGTACGTGGAAGTCCACGAAAAACCGCACGTCCAGGTCGATGCGCAGCAGCTTGGAGTACAGATCCTCGCCCACCAGCGCGGAGGCGCCCATGCCGAAGATGCGGATGGTCTTGGCCTCCAGGATCCTCCTGGCCGCCATCTCCACGCTGACCGGGTCCAGGAGCTTGGCCGTGTCCTGGATGGCGCGCACGCTGTTGTTGCGCACGCTCAGGATCAGCTGATCCATGCTGTCCTGTTCCGCTTCGAGGATGTCGGAGAAGATGATGGGATCTTCCTTATCCTTGGTCTGATAGAGCTCGTTGAACAGGCTTTTCTTCAAATCCTTCAGCCCGCTGAACCCAAGAGATTTGCAGAACCTCACCCAGGCGACCTTGCTTACACCGGACTCGGCGGCCAGCAGGGAGATGGGCTTGTTGAACACGTTCTCCACGTTGCTCAGGAAGTAGATGGCCGCTTTCTTCTCCGCGTTGCTCAAGGTGTCGTATACGCCCTTAATCCGCAGCTCAATTTTGGTTTGGGATGGATTCGCGTTCCCCGCCGCTGTTTTCATGTCGGTTTCGGGAGCATCCAAATCACGGAGTGCGGCAAATCGTTCATTGTCCATAAAATACCTTCCAAAGCCGGTGCAAATTGTCCTGTAGGAGCAGTCCCTTCCCAAAGAACGCGCGGCGCGCAAACTGCCCTATTTCCTGTCTTTACCACAAGTACATTGTACTTATATTATACTTACATGATAAAACTTGTCAAGCGAGGGACATAACATGGCTCTGATCCAGGTGAATTTTACATCCAGCGCCTTGATGCGGATGGTGCCCATCCAGGTGATTCTTCCGGTGGAAAAGCTCTCCGGGAAGAATACGGAGGAGGAGCGATTCCTCTTTCCGACGCTGTATCTGCTGCACGGAGTGACGGGGAACTACACCGACTGGGTGTCGAGAACGAATATCCAGCGGTGGGCGGAGGCGAAGAATCTGGCCGTGGTGATGCCATCGGGGGACAACGGGTTCTACGTTGACCGGCCGGAGAGCTGCAACTGCTACGGGGAGTTCGTTGGCCGGGAGCTGGTGGAGGTCACGCGGAACATGTTCCCGCTGTCCCGCCGGCGGGAGGACACCTTCATCGCCGGACTGTCCATGGGCGGATACGGGGCTGTCCGCAACGGCCTGAAGTACCACGATACCTTCGGCTGTGCTGCCGGATTGTCCACCGCCAATATTGTGGACGGCATTAATAAGAGGACCAACGACACGGCCTACTATCTGAACCGCCGGGATTTTGCCGAGAGCATCTTCGGCGACCTGTCCAAGGTGGAGGACAGCGACAAAAATCCCAAGTGGCTGGCGGAAAAGCTGGCCGGGGAGGGCGCGGCTCTGCCCAAAATCTATCTGGCCTGCGGCACGGAGGATTCCCTGCTGGAGGGCAACCGGAAGCTGCGGGACTGCCTGCGCGCGGCCGGGGCCGATGTGACCTATGAGGAGGGACCCGGGGGCCATGAGTGGAACTTCTGGGACAGGTATATTCAGAGGGTTATCGACTGGCTGCCGCTGGGTTCCCAATCTTAAATATGGAGGGTAAAGGAAATGAGTAATTCCCCGCTGGTTGTCTATACCAAGCTTTCGCCGAATCATTCCGGAAAACGGACCATGGCCATTGATCGGATCTCCCCCCACTGCGTGGTGGGACAGCTCTCCGTGGAGAGCCTGGGGGAGATCTTTGTCCCCGTGGAGAGGGAGGCGTCCTCCAACTACGGGATTGGCGCGGACGGCAGGGTCGCCATGTACGTGGAGGAGTGCAACCGCTCCTGGTGTACCTCCAGCAACGCCAACGATCAGAGAGCCGTCACCATCGAGTGCGCCAGCGACAGCGCCGAGCCCTACGCCTTTACAGACGTGGTTTACAACCGGCTCATTGACCTCTGTGAGGATATCTGCCGCCGCAATGGGAAGACGAGGCTGCTGTGGCTGGAGGACAAAGATAGAACCCTGGCCTACGAGCCGGCGGCTGACGAGATGATTCTGACGGTGCACCGCTGGTTTTGGAACAAGAGCTGCCCCGGGGACTGGATGTATGCCCGGATGGGCGATCTTGCGCAGAAGGTGACCGCCCGGCTGGCAGACGGCGGACAGAAGTGAAGCCCATGATCCATGCGGGCCCGGCCCATTGACAAGGAGCGGAATCAAAATGAAAGTCATCGATCTGACCCATACTATCAGAGAAAACATGCCGGTGTATCCGGGAACGGACACGCCGAAGTTTTTTCCCGCCAACAGCTATGAGGAAAACGGATTCAAAGAGACACTGCTGCAAATGTATACGCACACCGGAACCCACATGGACCCTCCCGCGCACCTCTTTGCGGGCAGGACCACGCTGGATCAGTTTCCTGCCGGCCAGTTTATCGGCAAGGCGCTGGTGATCGACTGCCGGGACCTGGGGGAAGGCGAGGCCATCACGATTGATCGGATTCAAAAATACGGAGAAAAGGCCCGCAGGGCGGACTTCCTGCTGTTCCATCTGGGCTGGGATCAGCGCTGGGGGACCGACGCCTATTTCGGGGACTACCCGTGCGTTGACGATGATGTGCTGGAGTTTGTGATACAGGGCGGCTACAAGGGTATTGGCTTTGACGTGATCGGGCTGGATCCCATTGCGGACGCGAACCTGACGCGGCATAAAAAGCTGTTTGAGACACGTGACATTGTGAATATTGAGAATCTGAAGAACCTGGCGCTGTGCGGGGACGATCTGTTCTGGTTCAGCTGTTTCCCGCTGAAGCTGGACCGCTGCGACGGCTCGCCTATCAGGGCTGTGGCCTGGTTTGAGTGAATGATGAAAGAGGGAGAGGAACGCTACGTCATGGGGCAGCTGGTCTCCCATGAGGCCATGTGTCTGGCTATTAAGAAAGCGAAGGAAACCGGCGTGGGTATCGTCTCTACGGGAGAGGCCGGATCGCCTGTGATATTGTGCCGGACGGCGTATTGACATCCCGCATCGGGGAGCTGCCGAAGGAGGGGGACGGCAAGGCCATTGTGGAAAAGACCCTGGAGCGCCCCATCGACTCCCAGTCCCTCCGGGAGCTGGCGGCCGGAAATGGAGCGGACGTTGCGGGATATGAAGCTGCAATACGCCCCGAGCCTGGAGGACGCGCTGGCGATGGCGAGAGCCGTCAAGGGGGAGCGGGCCAGTATCACGGTCATCCCCAACGGGATTTCCGTTATCGTGGGAACTACAAGCATCTAGCTGTATCAGAAAAGAAAAAGGAGAGTATTACCATGGATTACGCGAAAGAGTCCCTTCGGCTGCACGAGGAGTGGAAGGGCAAGATCGAGGTCATTGCCACCGTGCCCGTGGCCACTAAGGACGACCTGTCCCTGGCCTACACCCCCGGCGTGGCCCAGCCCTGTCTGGAGATCCAGAAGGACATTGAGAAGAGCTATGAGCTGACCCGCCGCCACAATCTCTGCGCCGTCATCACCGACGGCAGCGCCGTGCTGGGCCTGGGGGATATCGGCCCCGAGGCCGGCATGCCCGTCATGGAGGGCAAGTGCGTGCTGTTCAAGGCCTTTGGCGGCGTGGACGCCTTCCCCCTCTGCATGAAGACCAAGGACGTGGACGAATTTGTGAACGCCGTCTATCTTATCTCCGGATCCTTCGGCGGCATCAACCTGGAGGACATCTCCGCCCCCCGGTGCTTTGAGATTGAGCGGAAGCTGAAGGAGAAGTGCGACATCCCCATCTTCCACGACGACCAGCACGGCACGGCGGTCATCACCCTGGCGGGGCTCACTAACGCCCTGAAGGTGGTGGGCAAGAAAAAGGAGGACGTGAAAATCGTCACCTCCGGCGCCGGCGCCGCCGCCATCTCCATCGTGAAGCTGCTGCTGACCGCCGGGTTTCGGCACATCACCATGTGCGACAGGAAGGGCGCTATCTACGCGGGCCGGGAGGGGCTCAACTGGATCAAGGAGGAGATGGCCCAGGTCACCAACCTGGAGAAGAAGCCTGGAACTTTGGCTGAACAGTTGGTGGGGGCGGACGTGTTCATCGGCGTCAGCGCACCGGGCATGGTCACCACTGAGATGGTCAGGACCATGGCCAAGGACGCCATCATCTTTGCCTGCGCCAACCCCACCCCGGAGATCTTCCCGGAAGACGCCAAGGCGGGCGGCGCGGCTGTGATCTCCACGGGCCGCAGCGACTTCCCCAACCAGATCAACAACGTGCTGGCCTTCCCGGGCATCTTCCGGGGGACCTTCGACGTGCGGGCCAGCGACATCAACGAGGAGATGAAGATGGCGGCGGCCCACGCCCTGGCCTCCCTCATCTCCGATGACGAGCTGAGCGCGGACTATATCATCCCCAAGGCATTCGACCCCCGGGTGGGTCCCGCCGTGGCCAGGGCCGTGGCCGGGGCCGCCAGAAGGTCCGGCGTGGCCAGAATCTAAGCGGTAAGCAAAAACAGCCATCCAATGCCAAGCGTCCCCGAACCCGCCAGGGTCCGGGGACGCTTTGATCCTTCTCTCACTTCTCAAACGGAAACCTGTACGGCAGATCCAGCCTGTCGCGCAGCTCCACCATCTCCTTCTGGATGGACTCGCCCACGGGCACGCCCTTGTCCTTCCGCTCCTGCCAGGCCAGCCACTCCTTCTCGCCGGCGGTGTAGATCCGCTCCGCGCCGGGGGCCTTTTCGGACGAGCGGAGATCCCGGCAGATGCCGCCCGCCGTCCTCCGGAAGGTATCCAGGCCCATGAAGAACGCCGGGTTGATGACGAAGAAGAAGTGGCCCAGGCGGTACATACGGTTGTTCCCGTCCGCGTCCTTGCCGCTCAACTCCTTCATGTAGGGGCCGCCCGTCAGCGCGGCGGAGAGGATCTCCACAATCGTGGTGAAGCCGTAGCCCTTGTAGCCGCCGGTCTCCTCCCCCAGGCCGCCCAGCGGCAGGAGGGCGCATTTGCCGCTCCGCATGTCCCTGAGGATCTGCCCGGAGTCGGTCATGGTGCGGCCGTCCTCCGTGACGACGAGGCCCGCCGGCGTGGGCTTGCCGCTGCGCTCGTAGAACTCGATCTTCCCGTTCTGGATGGTGGAGGTGGCGCAGTCAAAGTTGAAGGGGAATTCCTCGTCCGTGGGCATGGTAAAGGTCAGGGGGTTGGTGCCCATCATGGGCTCCACGCCGAAGGTGGGGGCCACGGAGGGCCGGGCGTTGGTGCCGCTGACGCCGATCATGCCGGCCTTCTCCGCCATGGTGGTCCAGTAGCCCGCGATGCCGTAGTGGGTGGAGTTGCAGATGGCGCCGCCGGCCATGCCGTACTGTTTGGCCTTTTCAATCAGCATCTCCATCATGCGGTGGCTGGCCACCATGCCCATGCCGTTGTTGGCGTCCATGACCACGGTGGTGGGCGTCTCCTTCAGAATGTCAATCTTTGTCACAGGCAGCAGCGTGCCGTTGGCAATGCGGTCAATGTAGATGGGCTTGAAGCGGTTGCAGCCGTGGCTCTCGATGCCCCGGCGGTCGGACTCCAGCAGGACGTCGGCGCAGATCCTCGCGTCCTCCTCGGGCACACCGTAGGCCTTAAACACATCGACCATGAAATCGTTCATCAGCTCCCAGGATACATAGGGCCTGTTCTCCGTCTTCTCCATAGCGTTTTCTCCTCGCAGTATCGTTAGAATGGGGCTCTGCCGCGCTCCCTTTTCGCGTATGTGACGGACTCAGTCCAGATACACCAGGCCCTGCACCCCGTGGATGCCGAGGCCGGGGCCGTCGGAGACGGTGATGTTCTGCTCGGCAAACACCGCGCCGCCCAGAATGGGGTCCTCGCTGCACAGCACCGGGCCGTCCAGGTCGATCTTGGTGATGATCTGCTTGGCGCAGGCCAGGTGGACGGCGGCGTTGACGCTGATCTTGGCCTCCAGCATGCAGCCGATCATGCACTCCACGCCGTAGACCTCGGCGGCGGAGGCGATCTTCAGGGCGTTGTAGATGCCGCCGCACTTCATCAGCTTGATGTTCACCAGGTCGGCGGCCCCCATCTGCATGATGGTCAGGGCGTCCGCCGGGGAGAAGACGCTCTCGTCAGCCAGCACGGGCACATAGGAGCGCTCGGTGACATACTTCAGCCCCGCGAAGTCGTGGGCCTTGACGGGCTGCTCCACGAACTCAATGTCCAGGCCCTTGTCCTGCATCTGGTTGAGAATGCGCACCGCCTGCTTGGGCTGCCAGCCCTGGTTGGCGTCGATGCGGATGCGGATATCCGGACCGGCGGCCTGCCGCACGGCGGCCAGCCGCGCCACGTCCAGGGCCGGGTTGGCCCCCACCTTCACCTTCAGGGTGTCGTAGCCCCGCTTGACGGCGCTCACAGTGTCCCGGGCCATCTCCTCCGGGTCGTTGACGCTGATGGTGATATCGGTGACAATCCGCTTCCGGCTGCCGCCCAGCAGCTTGTAGACCGGGATGTGATAGAGCTGCCCGTACAGGTCCCAGAGGGCCATGTCCATGGCGGCCTTGGCGCTGGTGTTCTTGACGATGCACCTGTCCAGGGCCAGCATCAGGTCCTCAAAGTCGTCCACGTCCCGGCCCACCACCGTTTTGATGATGTGGTCCTGGAGAGCGCCCACGATGGCGCCGGTGGTGTCGCCGGTGATGGCGCCGGTGGGGGGCGCCTCGCCGTAGCCCACCGCGCCGGTATCGGTGTGGACCTCCACAATGACGTCCTCCACGCTGGATACCGAGCGCAAGGCGGTCTTAAAG
Organism: uncultured Oscillospiraceae bacterium; assembly: GCA_947630395.1. Taxonomy (GTDB): domain Bacteria; phylum Bacillota; class Clostridia; order Oscillospirales; family Oscillospiraceae; genus Pelethomonas. Next base: position 8,191 of record CANRHK010000009.1, on the reverse strand, counting down.
GGCACCCGCAGGGGAACAGAGATCCGGCCCAGTCTTACTTCCGTGATTTTCAAAATATTTCCTCCTCCCATCCGCCGCCCAGGCGGCGGCGCTTCACTTTGCCAGTGCGTACATGGCCGCCGCCATCAGCTTGGCGTTGTCCGCCAGGCGGCCAATCTCGATGAACTCGTCGGGCTTGTGCTCCCGCACCTCGTCCCCCGGAAAGATGGGGCCGAAGGCCACGGTATTGGGCATGGACTTGGCGTAGGTGCCGCCGCCTATGGACTTGGGTTTGGCCTCCCGGTCGCCGGTGTAGTCCCGGTAGACCTCCATGAGCTTGGTCACCAGGGGGCTGTCCGGGGCCATGTAGAGGCTCTTCCCGTGCCCGCCGGAGATCCGCCGGAAGCCCGCCGCCTCGAAGGCGGATCGGACCTGGGGGGCGCAGCCGTCGAAGGAGCGGGTGACGGGGCAGCGGTAGTTGATCTTGACGCTCAGGCTGTTCTCATCCCCCTGGATGACGCCCAGGTTCATGGTGAGCTTGCCGGAGACCTCGTCGGACAGCGCCGCGGCGGCGGGCCCCTTGTCATCCATGGTGCCCCGGCCGTAGATCCGGCCGTTCCTCACCGCGCCCCCATAGGGGGGCACGATCCAGCCCTCCCCCTCGGGTACCACATCCAGGTGGCAGAGAACCGCCACCATCTCCTCCCCCTGGCCGTACTCGCACCAGCCGGCGTGGTAGTCCACGTTGCAGGTCCGGAGGCCCAGGGCATTTGCCCGCTCCAGCATGTAATCCAGACACCGGGCGGTGCCCGCGCCGTAGGGGTATCCGCTGCCGTCACCGGCGTAGACGCTGGGGATACGCACACAGCCCTGGAGGGTCTCCACCAGGTCCTCCAGGCGGCTGTCGATATACGCATTCAACTGCTGCATCCTTTTCCCCCGCTTTCAGAGCGTCTCATAGGAGAGAACCTCTCTGCCGCGCTCAAACTCGTCATACCGCAGCCCGCGGTCCGCCGTCTCCAGCTCCCCCACCTGGTTGTCGTAGGGGTCGGCCCGCCAGTGGGCCTTCTCCACGGTGAAGGGGACTTGGAACATCTGGTTGGCGGCCATGCGGTAGGGATCCAGATAGCCGAAGTAGAACTGCCTCCGCTCCTCGTTTCCGACTCGGGCGGCCGACACGCCGTAGGACGGATCCGCATACAGCCAGCCCCGGGCGGGATCGTAGAATTTGGCCCAGTCGTGGGGGCCGCAGCTGTCCGAATCCACGGCCAGACCGCTCTCCCACCTGGCGGGGACGCCCGCGCACCGGCACAGGGTGATGAACAGCAGGGCGAACACCCCGCAGTCGCCGGTCAGGCTGCGGGCGCACTCCGTGGGGATGTCCTCCAGGGAGAAGTACCCCGGCATATAGGTGTACCGCATATGCAGGGTGATGTAGTCGTAAAACCGGCGGGCTTTCTTCACCGGGTCTGTCACGTCCCCGGCCAGCTCCTCCGCCAGGGCGCGGATGTAGGGGGTGAAGACGATATGGGGGGCCTGCTCCGCCGTGTCGGCGGGGAGAACCGGCCCCTCCGCCGCCCCGCAGCGGGCGGTGCGGGTGTAGGAGTACTCCACGGAGAACTCGTGGTTCTCCGCCGGGGTCTCCTCCCAGCAGACGGTGCGTTGGAGGGCGTCCGCCGGGGCGATATTTCCGTTGGCGGGGAAGACCTTCTCAATGCGGACGCCGCTCTGCTCCCAGTTTTCCAGGGGGATGGGCAGGTGGGCCCGGAGGAACATACCGGGGGTGAAGTGCTCGTCGTTTAGCCGCAGGGAGGCCCGGATGCGCACGCGCATTTGCAGCTGGCCCGCCTCCTTCATCCGCTCCCTGCATGCGTCCAGACGGTTCACCTCCTGGGCAGCGGCCCCGGCGCCGGCCCCCGCGCCGGTCTTCGCCCGCCGGGCGATATCCGGCATCGACGTGCGGATAGAGGCGAAAAACCGGTGGAAATACCGGGGCTGGCCGTCCACATAGATCCAGCGGATCTGTCTGGCGTCCACCAGCTCGTCGAACTCCGCCTCCGTGAAATCGGGGATGCGCTCCCGCACAAGGGCCAGCGCCTCCTCCCGGCTGTAGGGGAACTCCAGCGGCAGGCGGCAAAGGATCTCCCGGTGGACGGTGAGGCAGCGGCGCATGGCCTGGGGCAGATCCTCCGCCAGACGCCGGTCGATGAGGCGGATGGCCCCGTCGAAGTCGCCGCAGAGCTTCCGCCGCCGGATGTCCTCCGGCAGGCCCGCATTCAGATCACAAAAGATATCGTTAAAATCCATCATACTTCTCCTTATGGCGGGGGCGGTTCCCTCCCGCAGATCGCGGCGGAACGCCCGGTTTGATCAGTTGCTGAGCACAAAACGGGCGAACCGCAGCATCTCGAACCAGTCGTCGGAGGCGAAGACCACGTTCTTCTCGCCCTCCAGCCGGGCGCCGGGGTAGAAGCTGCGGGAGTAGGCGTTGCGGTGCTCCCGGAAGCGGATCGCCATCTCAAAGCGGTCCGGCATGGGCACCACGCAGTTCTTGGCGTTCCGCACGGCCCGCTCCGCGCCCTCCCGGATGGCCCTGACGGCCACGTCGGGGTGCATGGAGATGGAGCCCCCGCCCAGTCCCTCGTTGACGGGCACAGTGGTGATGCCGGGGATCAGCTCCTTGGCGAAGCCGCACAGCGCCTTGTCCCCGGAGAGGAACACCACCGGCACGCCGTAGTATCCGGCGGTGTAGGCGTTCATCATAAACTCGCTCATCCGCACGCCGTTGAGGGTGACGTACTCGTTCATTAAATTCATGGTGTGGCTCAGGGGGTTGCCGCCGCTGGAGGCCCAGGCGTGATAGCCGGTGAACAGCACCGCGTCGTAGCTATCCTTGTCCAGACCGCTCATCATGCTCAGCGGGTCCCCTGTCCAGCCCCGCAGAATCCGGGCGCACTCGGGCAGCCCGCCGGGCTCCAGGTTCCGGGCGGAGTCGTGGGCGTCCCGGACCAGAAGCGCGTCCGCCCCGGCGGCCAGCGCGCCGTCACAGGCCGCGCGGACCTCCCGGGTCATCTGCTTCTGGAAGGGAGTGTAGTCCATGGGGGTGGAGCGATCGGTCTCCGCCCAATTGACGATACCGCACGTGCCCTCGATATCCGCGCTGATGAATACTTTCATATGACAGTGTTCCTTTCTATGTTATTCCGCCTCGATAACAATGGCGGTACGGTCATCCATCCAGCCCCCTGGCCTCCGAAAGGTCATGGCCTTCTCCAGTAGCGCCGCGCCTTGCGCCTCGTCAAACCAGTAGAAGTCCTCGTTGGGTTTGTCCGCGTAGTGGTGGTTGCGCCGGGTATCGCCAATCACGGTAAAACGCATAGGGAATCTTCCTCCTACTGTTCCCGCCGGCGGGGTCCTATGCCAGGACCTCCAGCGTCTTCGCGCCCGCGTCCATCCGGACGGGAGCGCCCAGGGGGAGAGACATGGTGGGCAGAATGTGCCCGCAGGGCAGGTTCGCCAGCACCGGCTTCCCGGCGGGCAGAATGAGCTCCGCGAAGATTTCCGGCAGCAGCAGAGCCAGCTCCGGATTTTCCGGCGGGCAGTCGGTCCAGGCGCCCAGCAGCACCCCGGCGCAGTCGTGGAACTTCCCGGCGTTGCGCAGCTGGGTCAGCATCCCGTCCACCCGGTAGGTCTTCTCGCCGATGTCCTCCAGGAAGAGGATCTTGCCCCGGGTGTCGATCTCCCAGGGCGTGCCCAGGCCGTCGCGGATCAGGGACAGATTGCCGCCGCAGAGGATGCCCTCGGCCCGGCCTGGGGCCAGCGTCTCGGTTTGGCTCCCCATGTCCATGGGGCCTGTCAGACCGCCGAACAGGGCCCGGCGGAGATAGTCCTCCGTAAACGGGTCCAGCCCGTCGGACCATTTGCCGGGCATGGGGGCGTGGTAGGACACCATGCGCGCGCTCTGGTTCAGGGCGATGTGGAGGGCGGTGACGTCAGAGTAGCCGAAGAGCCGCTTGGGGTGGCAGGCGATCTCCGCCCAGTTCAGCATGGGCAGCAGACGCCCCGCCCCGTAGCCGCCCCGGATGCAGAGGATGCCGTCGATGGAGGGGTCGACGAAAGCGTGCCGCAGATCCGCGGCCCGCTGGGCGTCGGTGGCGGCGAAGTAGCCGTGGCGGTTGGCATCATAGCAGGAGGGGTATACCACCGGTTCCAGACCCATGGCCCGGATGGAGGCGATGGAGGGCTCCAGCTGTTCTCCCGGGATGGCGGAGGAGGCGTCCAGCAGAGCCACCCGCGCGCCGGGATGGAGCGGTTTCGGTGTGATCAGCATAACCGCATTACCTCAACAATCATTGAAATAGAGAGATCGGGCCGTGGGACCATGGAAAGACGGGGCCCCAGGCGGCCTCAAGTACCATGATAGCAAAAGCCACTGGAAAAAGCAACCGGATTATATGGAAGACCCGGCACATGGGCCTACTCCCACAGGCTGAACAGCAGATCCGTGTAGCCGGTGGGGTCCTCGATGGACACGCCCGCGATCAACAGGGCCTCGCAGCGCTCCATGACCTTCACGCCCGAGGCGTTGGAGATGATCTCTCGCAGAAAGATCTGCTTGTGGGTGTAGATGGAGTTGATCATCAGATCCAGCAGCCGCCGGCTCTCCGCCTCGGCCCCGTAGAGTCCGTGCTCAGGGGTAAAAATCTTCACCAGATCATAGCCCGCGTCCACCAGAAGGTGGATGGTATCCTGGGACCAGTCCGGGGAAATGCCGCTGAAATTTGTAATCAGGCCGATCCGCTTCCCTCGCAACAGGCCGTCATATTGGGAAAGGCGCTCCGCGCCCACAATGACTCTCATTCAGCTCTCCTTTACGCCAGGCGCACCGGGATCCGCCCCACGGCGCGCCGCTCCCCCTTCAAAATCGCGAGGATCGCCTCAACGCTTCTGTCGGAGTACTCCCAGGCCGCGAGACCGGCCACGCCCGCCGGCGCGTCCGACAAGTCGTAGGGCAGGCCAAACGCAACCACCAGCACCGGCGCCTTCACCTGACCCAGCCGCCCCAGCAGCTTCCGCTGCTCCGGCTTCAGATGGCCGTTGAAGCTCCCCAGCACAAGGGCGCTGTGCCCCTCCGCCGCCGAGAGCAGATCGTCGATTTCCGCGTCAGAGGGCGCCTGAGGAAGCACATAGCTGTCCCCTCCAAATCTCTCCGCCATACGTTCGGCGAAGCAAAGATTCCGGTGCTCCTCATTGTTCACAATCGCGGCGCGGTACGAGCGGCCGGAGGCAAACAGCGGGTTGGAGCCGATATCTGGAATCCTCCCACCCGCAAGCCGGTATCCGGCGATAGCCTGCCACAGCATTTCGTCGGCCTCCGCCCGGTCCCCGGCGTTGTCATACGCCGGCGCCTCCGCGCCAATCTGATATTCCTCCTTGAGCCGCACAATCCGATCCGTGCTTCTCCTGAGCTCGTCCCCGGAAATGCTTCCGTTCCACACGGCCTCCTCCGCCGCCCGGATGGCCTCCTTCGCCTTCCCGGCGGTGTGGGAGACCAGGACAAGATCCGCGCCGGCCCGGAGGGCGGCCACCGCGCCCTGGGCTGTCCCGTAGTAGGACGAGATGGCGGCCATCTCCATGCAGTCGGTCACCACCAGGCCGTCGTATCCCAGCCGGCCCCGCAGCAGCCCGGTAATGATCCTCCGGGACATGGTGGCCGGGATTTCCTCCAGCTCCAGCTCAGGGAAAATGACATGCGCCGTCATAACGCCGGCTACCCCGGCCTCCACGGCCCGGACAAAGGGGGGGCAGCTCCATCCTCTCAAACCGCTCCACCGGCTTGGCCACCCTGGGAAGGCTCAGATGGGAATCCATATCCGTGTCGCCGTGCCCCGGGAAGTGCTTGGCGCAGGCCAGCACCCGGTTCTCCTGCAATCCCCGGATCATCTCCGCGCCGTAGGCGCCCACCTGTTCCGGGGTATCCCCGTAGCTTCTCACGCCGATCACCGGGTTGTCCGGATTGCAGTTGACGTCCATGACCGGCGCGAAGTCAAAATTCACGCCCACCGAGCGCAGCTGCCTCCCAGTCATCCGCCCGGCCTTCCCGGCCAGTTCCGGCCCGCCGGCGGCGGCAACGGCCATGGCCCCGGGGACGTTGACGCCGTCGCTGTCCAGGCGGACCACCGTGCCGCCCTCCTGGTCGATGGCAATCAGGGCCCCGCGCCCGGTGTTCTTTTTTATGCATTTCTGTAAGTCGGAGCACAGCCGCCGAAGCTGCGTGTTGTTCTGAGCATTGCGCTTAATCAGTCCGCTTCCCGGGACGCGATCCGCTCATATTCAATGGCCGCCTGGGTGTGGACCAGCCGGCGCAGCCGCAGATTCCCGCTGTCCCGCGCCCGGTCCGGGTGCACCCGGTTGTTGAGGAGCACCACATACAGCCCGGTCTCCGGCGACACCAGCATGTGGGGCCCGGTGAACCCGGTGTGGCCGAAGGCCTTCTGGTCAAAGAACAGCCCCGAGTAGCTGAAGTAGCCGTTGGCCAGGTGGAAGCCCAGCCCGCAGTTCTCGTCCATGCCCGGGGTGTAGTTCCGGATCGCCTGGTCGAAGATCCGCCTGGGGACCAGCTCCACGCCGTCCAGCGTCCCGTGTCCCGCCAGCATCCGTGCGAAGCGGACGCAGTCGGAGAGATCGGAGAACACCCCCGCGTTGCCGGACACGCCGTTCTGGAATCTGGCGTTCTCGTCGTGGACCCGGCCCACCAGCCACTGGCCGGTGATGTGATCCCGCTCCGTAAACGCGGTGTTGGCTGTGTCCACAGGCCTGTCCAGCGGGTGGTAGCCGGTGTGGGTCATGCCCAGGGGGGCAAACACCAGATCGCGGGCCAGCACGTCCAGGGGCTTCCCGCCGATGCGCTCCAGGGCTTTGCCCAGGAGGATAAAGCCCATGCAGCTGTACACCACCTGGCTCCCTGGCCGGTAGTCCAGGGGCGCGTGCAGCAGAAAATCGGCCACGTCGCCGCCGGGCTGGACGAATTTCTCCAGCAGAATGTGGGCCGGGAAGCCGGAGGTGTGGGTCAGGAGCTGGAACAGGGTGATCCCCGCCTTGTCCCCCGGCACCATGTCCCCGAAGTACACCGACAGCATGTCGGCCAGGTCCATCTTTCCGTCCGTGATGAAGCGGAGAGTGACCATGGTGGTGGCCATGATCTTGCTGACCGACGCCATGTCGTAGAGGGTATGGCGATCCACCGGCACGGCTTCCCCGGTGAGATCCGCAAAGGACGTGCAGCCGAATGTCTCCTCCGCATAAAGGCGATTTCTGTCGCCGATGGCCAGGGCGGCCCCCGCCAGCCGTCCCGCGTCTACCGCCTCCTGGACCAGGTCGATTGCCTTCTGAAACGGTTTCATCTCATAAGCGCCTTCTTTCCCAAATTCAAATATCAGAAAACGAACATTTACTCCAGTCAATATAACAGAAGGCGGCCGGGACTGTCAACCTGAACCAACACCAAAGGCCGCGCCGCAGCAATATAATAACAGAATTATACTGTGATTATCTTGCATTTCCGTCCCTCCTCATGTATACTAAAAAATACAGATCCGGAGTTGAGCGGAAAGGGGGACGGCATCCGGTGGAATATCTTCTGGGGATGGACGGCGGCGGCACCGCCACAAAGATCTGCGTATCAGACAGAGAGGGAACCGTGCTTGCGCGCCGCACCGCCGGTCCGCTGAACGTGAACGGGCAGAGCCCGGAACAGTTTCAGGGGACGATTTCGGAGATTCTCGATTGGCTGAGCGCCTCCGGCTTCCGCCCGGGGGACTGCGGCGGCATCGGAACCGGCGCCGCCGGCATCAGCAACCCCTGGGCCAGGCAGCTCCTTACGGAGGCTTTCACAGCCGGTGGATACCGGGCGCCCATCTTCACCTACTCCGACGGCGAGACCGCCCTGGCGGCGGCGTTCCCGGAGTGCCGCGGCATCATCCTGATCGCGGGGACCGGCTCCATCTGCCTGGGGCGGAGAGAGACCGGCCAGATGGTCCGGGCCGGGGGATACGGCCATCTGATGGACGACGGCGGAAGCGCCTACGCCATCGCAATATCGATTTTATCGGCGGTGGTGCGGGCTGAAGACGGCAGAGCCAACCCCACCGTACTCCGCCGCCTGGTCATGGAGAAATTAGGGATGGACAGCATCGAGGAACTGGTCGGGTAT